>NZ_JBHXAW010000012.1:0-32784 GCF_042726645.1 Isoptericola sp. NPDC060257 | reverse complement strand
GAAACTGCACAGTCTCTGCGCCCCCTGGGCCAGCCCGAGGTCGAGGTGACCGAGATCCCCGCCAAGGCCGGCGAGGGCCAGCTCGCGTTCACCGCCGAGGTCGAGGTCCGCCCCGAGATCACCCTCCCGGACCTGTCCGGCATCGACATCACGGTGGACTCCACCGAGGTGAGCGACGAGGACGTCACGGAGCGCCTCGACGCGCTGCGCGAGCGCTTCGGCACCCTCGTGGGCGTCGACCGCCCGGCCGCCGAGGGCGACTACGTCGTCATCGACCTCAAGGCCGTCATCGGTGACGAGGAGATCGACTCGGTCTCCGGCGTCTCCTACCAGATCGGCGCCGGCAACATGCTGGAGGGCCTCGACGAGGCGCTCACGGGCCTGTCGACGGACGAGACCACGACCTTCGCCACCAAGCTCGCCGGCGGCGAGCACGAGGGCGAGGAGGCGCAGGTCACCGTCACGGCCACCGCCGTCAAGGAGCGCGACCTGCCGACGCCGGACGACGACTTCGCCCAGCTCGCCTCGGAGTTCGACACCCTCGAGGAGCTGACCGCGGACCTGCGCGAGCAGGTCGCGTCGATCAAGACGTCGAACCAGGCCGTCGCCGCCCGCGACCTGCTGCTGGAGAAGCTGCTGGAGGCCGTCGAGGTCCCGGTGCCGTCCGGCGCGGTCGAGGCCGAGGTGCACCGCCACCTGGAGTCGGAGAACCGCCTCGAGGACGACGAGCACCGCGCCGAGGTCACCGAGGACGCCACCAAGGCCCTCAAGAACCAGATCCTGCTCGACACGCTGGCCGAGAAGCTCGAGGTCCAGGTCGGCCAGGGCGAGCTCGTCGAGTACCTGGTCCAGGCCTCGCAGCAGTACGGCATGGACCCGAACCAGTTCATCTCGACCCTCGACCAGGGCGGCCAGATCCCCGCCATGGTCGGTGAGGTCGCGCGCTCCAAGGCCCTCGCCGTGGCGCTCCGCGACATCGAGGTCAAGGACTCCGACGGCAACGTCGTCGACCTGACCGAGTTCATCGGCACGGAGGAGGAGGACGCCGCGGCCGCCGAGGTCGAGGAGCCCACCGAGACCGCCGCGTCCGACGAGGCGTCGGAGGAGGCCGAGGAGTCGGCCAAGGCCTGACCCTCGGAGCCCCTCCGGGCCACCCGGACCCACGCCGGCCCGCATCGTCCTCATGGACGGTGCGGGCCGTCGTCGTCCTCGGGGCTGCGCCGGGACCCGCCGCGCAGCACGGCGGCGACGCCGAGCGCGGCCAGGCCGAGCCCGATGCCGCCGACGGGGGAGAGGGGCTCGTCGAACAGCGCGGCGCCCGCGAGCGTGGTGGTCGGGACGACGAGGAAGAGCAGGGCGTTGAGCGTCGTGACGTCGACGCGCCGCAGCAGGGTCCAGTACAGGGCGTAGGCGCCCAGCGACGGCACCAGCGCCAGGAACGCGGTCGCCCCCCAGAAGGCGGGGTCGGCCGGGGGCGCTGCCGTGCCGGTGACGAGCGCGAGCGCGGCCAGGGCGACCGCGGCCACGGCCGAGTGCAGCGCCAGCAGGGGGCCAGCCGGGAGCGTCGCGGGGCGGCGTCGCTCGAGGAAGGTCGCGGCGACCAGCGAGGCGACGGCCGCGACGGGCAGGGCATAGGCCCACGCGGGCGCGACGGTCGAGCGCAGGTCCCCGGCGACGACGGCCGCGACGCCGGCGAACGCCGCCGCGAGCCCGGCCCACTGCGGGCCCCGGACGCGCTGGCCGAGCAGCGGGCCGACCAGGGTCGCGACGACGACCGGTTGCACCGCGTCGACCAGCGACGTCGTGCCCGCGGACACGCCGAGGGCGATCGCGCCGTACACCGGCAGCACGTAGCCGACCTGCGACAGGAGGCCGACGACGACGTGGTGCGCCGCCGCCCGCGGCCCGGGGGGTGGGCGAACGAGCCGCGTCGTGCCTGCGGGCGCGCGGGCACGGCGGCGGCGCCGCAGGAGCCGGGCCGCGCCCAGGCCGGCCACGAGCACCGCGGTCACGACGGCGTAGCGCCACAGGAGCAGGGTGGGCACGGCGGCCTGACCGGTCCCGAGTCGCGCGCCGAGGAACCCCGAGCTCCACGAGAGCACGAAGGCGGCAGAGGCGAGGGCGGTCACCGCGCCTGCAGGTATACAGGTCTGTTTACTCACGATCGTCAATATACAGATCTGTATAGTTGATCGCATGACCGAGCAGATCGCGCCGTCGGCGCCCCTCACCCCGGCGGCGCGCCGGATCCTCGAGGCCGCGTCGCGCCTGTTCTACGCGCGCGGCCTGCACGCCGTCGGCGTCGACACGATCGCCGCGGAGGCGGGCGTCACCAAGAAGACGCTCTACGACCGCTTCGGCTCGAAGGAGGCGCTCGAGGTGGCGTACCTGCGCGCCCGCGACACCCGGTGGGAGGAGCTCCTGGGCCGGAGCCTCGCGGCGCACCCGGCCGCCGGCGTCGACCGGGTCCTGGCACTCTTCGACGCCGTCGAGGAGTGGTCGGCGGCCGAGGGCGGGCGCGGGTGCGCCGCGATCAACGCCCGCGCCGAGGTGGACGACCCCGGGCACCCGGTGGCCGTCGAGGTCGCCCGGCAGAAGTCGTGGGTCCGGGACCGCCTCGAGGCCGAGTGCCGCGCCGCCGGGCTCGCCCGCCCCGACGGGCTCGCGGACGAGCTCATGGTGCTCTACGACGGCGCGCTGGCGGCGTCGGGGACGGGTGTGCCCGGAGGGCCCTTCCGGGCGGCGCGTCGCGCCGCCGGCGCCCTGTGCGCGGCGCACGCGGCGTGAGCCGCGGCCGCCCGCGGCGTCGTCGTGTGCGCCAGCAGCGAAAAGCCCCTCCGCCGGGACGTTTCGCGCGGTGGCCGCACGTTAGGGTCGATCGACGGCGATGACGAAGGAGACGGACGTGAACGACTTGCTGCGGATGGACGGTGCGACGCCGGTGGCGCGCGCCGATGGCCCGGGCCTCGGCCTCAACGACTCCATCTACAACCGGCTCCTCAAGGAGCGCATCATCTGGCTGGGCTCGGAGGTGCGCGACGAGAACGCGAACGCCATCTGCGCCCAGATGATGCTGCTGGCCGCGGAGGACCCGGACAAGGACATCTGGCTGTACATCAACAGCCCCGGCGGCTCCATCACGGCCGGCATGGCGATCTACGACACCATGCAGTACATCAAGCCCGACGTCGCGACCATCGCGATGGGCATGGCCGCGTCGATGGGGCAGTTCCTGCTCTCCTCGGGCGCGAAGGGCAAGCGGTACATCACCCCGCACGCCCGCGTGCTGATGCACCAGCCGTCCGGCGGCGTCGGCGGCACCGCGACCGACGTGCGGATCGGCGCGCAGCTGATCATGCACATGAAGAAGGTGCTCTCCGAGCTGACGGCCGAGCAGACCGGGCAGTCGCTGGAGACGATCCTCAAGGACAACGACCGCGACAAGTGGTTCACCGCGGACGAGGCGCTCGAGTACGGCTTCGTCGACCACGTGGTCACCAACGCCGCCTCGGTCTCGGGCGGTGGCGGCGCGTCGGGCTCCTGACGCCGACCACCCGCCCCCGGAACCCACTGACTTCCCACCCGAGGAGAACACCGTGAGCTACTCAGACGAGTACCAGTTCGCAATGCGGGCCCAGAACCTGGCGGGCGCCGCGGCGCGTCCCGGCGGCGTCGCGCTCCCGTACGGGTCCAGCACCGACGCGCCGTCCGCGCGCTACGTGCTGCCCCAGTTCGAGGAGCGCACCGCGTACGGCTTCAAGCGCCAGGACCCGTACACCAAGCTGTTCGAGGACCGCATCATCTTCATGGGCGTCCAGGTCGACGACGCGTCGGCGGACGACATCATGGCGCAGCTGCTGGTCCTCGAGAGCCAGGACCCCGACCGCGACATCATGATCTACATCAACTCGCCCGGTGGGTCGTTCACGGCCATGACGGCGCTGTACGACACGATGCAGTTCATCAAGCCGCAGATCCAGACGGTGTGCCTCGGCCAGGCGGCGTCCGCCGCGGCCGTGCTGCTCGCCGCCGGCCAGCCGGGCAAGCGGCTCGCGCTGCCGAACGCCCGCGTGCTGATCCACCAGCCCGCGATGGAGGGCGGCGGCTACGCCCAGGCGTCCGACATCGAGATCCACGCCAACGAGCTCATCCGCATGCGCGAGTGGCTCGAGTCGACGCTGGCGGCGCACACGGGCAAGACCGAGGAGCAGGTGCGCGAGGACATCGAGCGCGACAAGATCCTCACCGCCGCGCAGGCGAAGGACTACGGCCTGGTCGACCAGGTGCTCGAGAGCCGCAAGCCTGCCGCTCTCGCGCCGCGCTGACCTGCACGTTCACGGGGCTCGCGGCCTCCCCAGGGGGATGGCGCGGGCCCCGTGACACGACGCACCGGGCTACTCGGCTGACAACGACGCCCCCGTGGTGTGGAATGGACGCAGGACCAGCACTCAGGACGTGCACTCACGAGATGGAGGCTCCCGGTGGCTCGGATCGGTGACGGCGCAGACCTGCTGAAGTGCTCGTTCTGCGGGAAGTCGCAGAAGCAGGTCAAGAAGCTCATCGCCGGCCCCGGCGTGTACATCTGCGACGAGTGCATCGACCTGTGCAACGAGATCATCGAGGAGGAGCTCGGCGAGGCGGCGGAGCTGGGGCTCACCGAGCTGCCGAAGCCGCGCGAGATCTTCGACTTCCTCGAGCAGTACGTCATCGGGCAGGAGCCGGCCAAGCGGGCGCTGGCCGTGGCGGTCTACAACCACTACAAGCGGGTCCAGGCGGGCGAGGCCCAGCGCGACGGCGACGACGCCGTCGAGATCGCGAAGTCCAACATCCTGCTCATCGGGCCCACCGGCACCGGCAAGACCTACCTGGCGCAGACGCTGGCGAAGATGCTCAACGTGCCGTTCGCCATCGCGGACGCCACGGCCCTCACGGAGGCCGGGTACGTGGGCGAGGACGTCGAGAACATCCTCCTCAAGCTCATCCAGGCCGCGGACTACGACGTCAAGAAGGCCGAGACGGGCATCATCTACATCGACGAGGTCGACAAGGTGGCCCGCAAGGCGGAGAACCCGTCGATCACGCGCGACGTCTCGGGCGAGGGCGTGCAGCAGGCGCTCCTGAAGATCATCGAGGGCACGACGGCGTCGGTGCCCCCGCAGGGCGGGCGCAAGCACCCGCACCAGGAGTTCATCCAGATCGACACCACGAACGTGCTGTTCATCGTGGCGGGCGCGTTCGCCGGGCTCGACGACATCGTGGCCTCCCGCGCCCGCAAGCGCGGCATCGGCTTCAGCGCCCCCATGGAGACGGTCGCCGACGACGACCTGTTCGCCGAGGTGCGGCCCGAGGACCTGCAGAAGTACGGCCTCATCCCCGAGTTCATCGGGCGGCTGCCCGTCATCGCGTCCGTGTCCCCGCTGGACCGCGACGCACTGGTGCGGATCCTCACCGAGCCGCGCAACGCGCTCGTCAAGCAGTTCCAGCGGATGTTCGAGATCGACGGCGTCGAGCTCGAGTTCGAGCAGGACGCGGTCGAGGCGATCGCCGAGCAGGCGCTGCTGCGGGGCACCGGGGCGCGCGGCCTGCGCGCCATCATGGAGGAGGTCCTCCAGCAGGTGATGTTCGACGTGCCGAGCCGGGACGACGTCGAGCGGGTGGTCGTGAGCCGCGAGGTCGTGCTGGAGAACGTCAACCCGACGCTGGTGCCGCGCACGTCGCCCGTGCGCCGTCGCACCCCCCGCGAGAAGAGCGCCTGAGCCGTACCGGGCCGCCTCGGGCCGCTACCGGGTGTAGAGCGCGTCGACCTCGTCCGCGAAGTCGCGCAGCACGAGGTCGCGCTTCACCTTCAACGACGGCGTCAGGTACTCGTTCGCCTCCGTGAAGTCGCCCTCGAGCACCCGGAACCGGCGGATCGACTCCGCCCGGGAGACGGCCGCGTTGGCCTCCTCCACCGCGGCGTCGAGCGCCGCCAGCACCCGGGGGTCGGTCCGCGCGGCGCCCACCGACATCGGCGGGATGCCCTGCGTGGCCAGCCAGCCGGGCAGCATCTCGGCGTCCAGCGTGACGAGCGCGCCGATGAAGGGGCGCTTGTCGCCCACGACGACGACCTGCGACACCAGCGGGTGCGCCCGCACCCGGTCCTCCAGCGGGGCCGGGGCGACGTTCTTGCCGCCCGCGGTGACGATGATCTCCTTGGTGCGGCCGGTGATGCGCAGGTGGCCGTGGTCCAGCGCGCCCAGGTCGCCGGTGCGGAACCAGCCGTCCACCAGCGCGTCGGCGGTGAGGTCGGGGCGACCCCGGTAGCCGCGGAAGAGGTGCGGGCCCGCCACGAAGACCGCGCCGTCGTCGTCGACCCGCACCGAGGTGCCGGGGAACGGCGGGCCGACCGTGCCGATGCGCAGGTCGGAGGGCAGGTTCACGGCGGTCGGCGCCGTCGTCTCGGTGAGGCCGTACCCCTCGAGCACCGTGAGCCCCGCCCCGCGGAAGAAGTGGCCGAGGCGGTCGCCGAGCGGCGCGCCGCCCGAGATCGCGTACCGCAGGTGCCCGCCCATCGCGGCGCGCAGCTGCGACAGCACCAGCCGGTCGGCCACCGCGTGCCGGGCCCGCAGCGTCACCGGGACGCGTCCGGCGTCGAGCGCGCGCGAGTACCGGCCCGACACGCGCGCGGCCCAGCCGAAGACACGGCGCTTGGTGCGCGACCCGGCACGCTGCTCGGCGGAGTTGTAGACCTTCTCGAACACGCGGGGGACGGCGAGCAGGAACGTGGGCCGGAACGTCCTGAGGTCGTCGGTGAGCGTCCTGACGTCGGGCAGGTGGCCGAGCACGGAGCCGCTGGCGATCACCGCGACCTGGATCAGCCGCGCGAACACGTGCGCCAGCGGCAGGAAGAGCACGGTGCGCGCACCGTCCGCCTCCAGGAGCTCCGGCAGGGCGAGGCGGGCGTTCATGGCGAGGTGCGCGAAGTTGCCGTGCGTGAGCTCGGCGCCCTTGGGGCGTCCCGTGGAGCCGGAGGTGTAGACGATCGTGGCGAGGTCGTCGCGGCGCACGGCGTCGCGGCGGTCCGCGACGTCCCGCGCGGGGACGGACGCCCCGGCCTCGCGCAGCGCGTCGACGGCACCGGTCGCGATGACGAGGACCTCCTCGAGGTCGGGCAGCTCGTCGTCCACCTGGTGCACGGCGTCCGCGTGCGCGGGAGTCTCCACCACGACGAGGCGCGCTCCGGAGTCCTCGAGGATCCAGCGCACCTGGTCGGGGGAGGAGGTCTCGTACACCGGCACGACGACGGCGCCGGCCGCCCAGGCGGCGAAGTCGAGCAGCGTCCACTCGTAGCGGGTGCGCGAGATGATCGCGACGCGGTCGCCGGGCTCGATGCCGCGCGCGACGAGGCCGCGCGCCACGGTGGTGACGTCGGCCTGGAACTCGGCGGCGGACACCGGCACCCAGGAACCGCCCGACGCGGCGCGCCGCTCGAGGAGGGTGCGGTCGCCGGCCCGGGCGACCCGGTCCGCCAGCAGCGTGCTGATGCTCGTGCCCTCGGGCACGTCCACGAGGCTCGGCGTCGTCGCGACCGTCATCTGCTCTCTCTCCGTGCGTGGGGGCGGCATGCGCTGTGCGGCATGCGGGGCGGCGTCGTGCCGCTCGGCGGGCCTGCGGGTGCCCGACCAGTCTCCGGTCGGCGTGCGGGCCGACGTGGGACCTTACACGCTCGGCGCGCCTCGTAGGATCGGGTCATGCCCGACACCCCTCACGACGTCCCCCAGGCTCCCGGCCCGCGCCCCGCGACGGACGGCATGCCCCAGGAGATCCTGGACCTGCGCGCCAGCATCGACAACATCGACGCCGCGCTCGTGCACCTGCTGGCCGAGCGCTTCAAGATGACGCGGCGCGTGGGCGAGCTCAAGGCCGTGGGCGGGCTGCCGCCCGCCGACCCGTCGCGCGACCGCCAGCAGGTCGACCGCCTCAAGGGCCTCGCGGAGGGCGCCGGGCTGGACCCGGATTTCACGGAGCAGTTCCGCAACTTCATCGTCTCCGAGGTGATCCGCCACCACGAGCGCATCGCCGAGGAGCACGCCGCCGGGCGGCGCAAGGGCGAGCTGCCGCCGCTGGACACCTACGCTTGAAGAGGTGAGATCTGACCTGGTCCGGTCCGGGTCCCCGGGAGTCCGGCCGCTGCGCCTGACGGGGTGGCGTCCGTCGCGTTTCCGTCGCAGGCTGGGTGCTTAGCCCGACGACGGACACCTGGGGGACCACGGATGAAGATCGACTGGCTCAAGCCCCTCGTCGGACGCCCCGGACCGTTCGCGACCGTCTACCTGGACGCGACGCCCTCGGCCGAGGCGGGCGACAGGGACGTCGCGAACCGGTGGCGGGCGGTGCGACGTTCCTTGGAACGGCAGGGCGCGCCCGCGAGCGTGCTGGACGCGCTCGAGGCCGCCGTCCTGCGACCCACACGGACGGCGGGCGCCCATGGCCGGGTGCTCATCGCCTCCGACGCCGGGGTCGCGGTGGACCGCGTGCTGCGCAACCCGCCCGCGGTCGCGACCGGCGCGTGGCTGCCCGTGCCGGTGCTGCTGCAGGCGGCGCAGGCGGCGGACGAGGCGGTCGACGCCCTGTGCGTCGCCGTCGACCGGAGCGGTGCGGACTTCTGGCCGTGCGATGCGGGCGGCCGGCCCGGCGGTGCGCGGGAGACGTTCGAGGGACCGAACGACGAGGTCAGCAAGACCTCCAGCACCGGGACGAAGCGCGCCATCATCGAGTCGCGTGCCGAGGACTCCTGGAAGCGCAACGCGGCGGCCGTGGCGGCCGAGATCGACCGGCGCGTGACGGAGGGGAACCCGGAGGTGGTGCTGCTCACCGGCGACGTGCGCGCGGTGAACCTGGTGCGGGCGGAGCTCGGGCAGGAGGCCTCCCGACGGACGGTGGAGGTCGCGGGCGGTGGGCGCGGGCCGGGTGTCCGCGCGGACACGTTCGAGGCCGGCGTCGAGGACGCCCTCGACTCCTACCGGGAGCGCCGGCGCGAGGTGGTCCTGGCGGAGTACCGCCAGGACCAGGGGCGCGAGGAGGGGGCCGTGTCGTCGATCGACGACGTCGTCGCCGTCCTGGCGCGCGGCCAGGTCAAGGCCCTGGTGCTCGCCGAGCAGATCGCGCTCGACTCGACGTCCGCCCTGGCGGCCTCCGCCGGCGGGGCCGGGGGAGCGGGCGGCGCCGACGGCCTGCTCGGGGGACGCACGCTGTGGATCGGGCCGGACCCGATGCACATCGCGACGTCCCGGGCGGACCTGGCGGACCTCGGCGTCTCGGACGGCCTCGAGGAGCTGCCGGCGACGTCGGCCCTGCTGCGCGCGGCGATCGGCCAGGACGCCGCGCTGACGTTCGCGCCCGAGGGCTCCGTGGAGCTCATGGACGGCGTCGGCGCGACCCTGCGGTGGCACGACGACGGGACGCCGAAGGAGGTCGCCGCCACCATGAGCGGCGACGGCGACCGCTTCACCACGCCGAGGTAGTACGGCACATCTCGTACTACCTCGGCGTAGGTCAGGCCTTCGGCTTGCGGGCCGGGGGCTCGCCCAGCTCGGACGCGGTGACGACGATGCCGCCCTGCACGTCCGGGTTGCCCTGCCCCGCGGCCGTCTCGACGACGTCGAGGTCGCCCGTGGCGCGGCCGGCGCCGCGCACGTCGTCGAGGGCCGACCGGACGCCGTCGAGCAGCGTGGCCGGGACGGCCATGGTGGCGCTGAGGATCGGCGTGCGCATGGAGACCTTGGCCTCCGACTTGATCTTGCGCAGCGCCGCGAGCGCGTGCCCGGCGGCCGTGAGCTGCACGGGGTCGGCGTCGCCGGCCGCCGCGCGCAGCGGCGCGGACGCCGGCCAGGCGGCGTGGTGCACCGAGCCGGCACGCCACCACGACCAGACCTCCTCCGTGGCGAACGGCAGGAACGGGGCCAGCAGCCGCAGCAGCGTGTCGACGGCGAGGGCGAGGGCCGTGCGTGCCGACACCGTCTCGGCCGTCACCTCGGTGGCCGCGGCGCCCGCGCCGTATGCGCGGTCCTTGACCAGCTCGAGGTAGTCGTCGCAGAAGGTCCAGAAGTACGTCTCCGTGGCCTCGAGCGCGCGCGTGTGGTCGTACGCCTCGAACGCGGCGGTGGCCTGCTCGACGACGTCCGCCAGCCCGGCGAGCATCGCGCGGTCCAGGGGGACGGTGACGCGGGACGGGTCCAGCACGATCTCGCCGGCGCCGGTCTCGGGGTCGACGCCGAAGGTCAGCGCGAACTTCGAGGCGTTGAGCACCTTGATCGCGAGGCGGCGGCCGATCTTCATCTGGCCGACCTCGAACGCGGCGTCGGTGCCGAGGCGCGCGGCCGCGGCCCAGTAGCGGACGGCGTCCGCGCCGTGCTCCTCCAGGAGCGCCATCGGCGTGACGACGTTGCCCTTGGACTTGGACATCTTCTTGCGGTCCGGGTCGAGGATCCAGCCGCTGATCGCCGCGTGCTTCCACGGCAGCACCCCGCACTCCAGGTGCGAGCGCACCACCGAGGAGAAGAGCCAGGTGCGGATGATGTCCTGGCCCTGCGGCCGCAGGTCCATCGGGTACACGCGGGAGAAGAGGTCGGCGTCGCGCTCCCAGCCGGACACGATGAGCGGCGACAGGGACGACGTCGCCCAGGTGTCCATGACGTCGGCGTCGCCGACGAAGCCGCCCGCCGCCCCGCGCTGCGACTCGTCGTAACCGGCCGGGGCCTGCGACGTCGGGTCGACGGGCAGCTCCGCCTCCGTCGGCACGATCGGGTGGTCGTGGTCGACGTCGCCGTTCGCGTCCACGGGGTACCAGAGCGGCACCGCCACGCCGAAGAAGCGCTGGCGCGAGATGAGCCAGTCGCCGTTGAGCCCGTTCACCCAGTTCTCGTAGCGCACGCGCATGAAGTCGGGGTGGAAGTCGAGCTCCTTGCCGCGGGCCAGCAGCTCCGCCTTGAGGTCGCGCTTCTCCCAGTCGCGCCCGCCGTTGCGGATGTACCACTGGCGGGAGGTGACGATCTCGAGGGGCTTGTCGCCCTTCTCGTAGAAGTTCGTCATGCGCTGGGTGGCGCTGGGCTCGCCGTCGAGGTCGCCGCTGGCGCGCAGCGCGTCGACGACGGCCTTGCGGGCGCTGAACGTCGTCCTGCCGGCGAGCTCCTCGGCGTACAGGGCCTCGCCGGGGCCTCCCGCGACCCACTCGGGCGTCTCGCGGGAGAGGCGGCCGTCGCGCTGGATGACCGAGCGCGTGGCGAGCTGCAGCTCGCGCCACCACTGCACGTCGGTGAGGTCGCCGAAGGTGCAGCACATGGCGATGCCGGCGCCCTTGTCCATCGCGGCGGCCGGGTGCGCGAGCACCGGCACCTCGACGCCGAACAGGGGCGAGGTCACGGTGGTGCCGAACAGGCCCTGGTACCGCTCGTCGTCGGGGTGGGCGATGAGCGCCACCGCGGCCGGGATGAGCTCCGGGCGCGTGGTCTCGATGTACAGCGGGCTGCCGTCGGGCCGGTGGAACGCGACCCGGTGGTAGAACCCGGGGTACTCGCGCGCCTCGAGCTCGGCCTGCGCGACGGCGGTCTGGAACGTCACGTCCCACAGGCCCGGCGCCTCGGCCTGGTACGCCTCGCCGCGGGCGAGGTTGCGCAGGAAGGCGCGCTGCGACGCGGCCCGGGAGGTGGCGTCGATCGTCTGGTAGTTCTGGGCCCAGTCCACGGACAGCCCGAGGCGGCGCCACAGCTCCTCGAACTGGCGCTCGTCGTCGGCGGTGAGCCGCTCGCACAGCTCGATGAAGTTGCGGCGGCTGACCGGCACCTGGTCGCCGGGCTTGACGTTCTTGCCGTCGGTGCCCTGGTGCGGGGGCTCGAACCCCTCGACGTACGGCAGCGACGGGTCGCAGCGCACGCCGTAGTAGTTCTGCACGCGGCGCTCGGTGGGCAGGCCGTTGTCGTCCCAGCCCATCGGGTAGAAGACCTTCTTGCCGCGCATCCGCTGGAAGCGGGCGACCGTGTCCGTGTGCGTGTAGCTGAACACGTGGCCCACGTGCAGCGAGCCGGAGACCGTGGGCGGCGGGGTGTCGATCGAGTACACCTGCTCGCGCGTGGCGGTGCGGTCGAAGGCGTACGTGCCCTCGGCCGACCAGCGCTCGTCGAAGCGCTGCTCCAGGCCCTCCAGGCTGACCTTGTCCGGTACCTCCCGGACCACCGCGCGCACGACGTCGCCGGCTACCTGAGCAACGGAGTTGCCGGCGGGCGGGGTCGCTGCGGGGGTCTGCGCGGGCGCGGTCGGCGCCTCGGAGGTCGGGAAGTCGCTCATGGTCGCTCATTCTCCCAGATCCGAGCGGCCTGCTGGCCACGGCCGTCTCGATCGGCGGACGGCGCCGGAGCGTCGGCCGAATCCTCTGACTAGAGTCAGAGGTATGACGGGATCGACGGGCGGGGCGACGGCGGGGACCGGCGGGCAGGTCGAGCGGCAGGTCGACGTCGTGCGGCGGTTCAACCGCAGCTACACGCAGCGCGTCGGCGCGCTCGAGGACTCGTTCCTGGGCACCGGGATGCCGCTGGGCACCGCCCGCCTCCTGTTCGAGATCGGCACCGAGCCGGGCACGACCCGGGACCTGCGCGCCCGGCTCGGCCTGGACTCCGGCTACCTCAGCCGCCTGCTCCGCCGCCTGGAGTCCGACGGGCTCGTCGCCGTCGTCCCCGACGCCGACGACCGGCGGCGGCGCCGCGTCGACCTCACCGCCGCGGGCCGGCGTGCCTGGGACGACCTGGAGCGCCGGTCGGTGGACCGGGCCCGCGACCTCGTCGCGCCGCTCACCGCTCGGCAGCGTGCCCGCCTCGCCGCCGCCCTGGCGGAGGCCGACCTGCTGGTGCGGGCCGCGACGGTGACGCTCGAGCGCGTGGACCCGGCGTCCGACCTCGCCCGGCGGGCCGTCGCGGCCTACGTGGCCGAGCTCGACGAGCGGTTCCCCGGCGGGTTCGACCCCGGCCCTCGGCCCGCGGCGGGAGAGCCGGACGCCGAGGACGCGCGCCTCGCGCCGCCGTCGGGCGCGTTCGTCGTCGCGACGAGCGACGGCGAGCCCGTCGCGTGCGGCGGCGTGCGGACGCTGTCGGACGGCGACGGCGACGGCGGCGCGGCCGGGGGCGTGGGGGAGATCAAGCGGATGTGGGTGCACCCCGGCTGGCGGGGCGCCGGGCTCGGCTCCCGGCTGCTGCGGCACCTCGAGGGCGTCAGCCGCGACCTCGGCCACCGGGAGGTACGGCTCGACACGAACGGGACGCTCACCGAGGCGGTCGCGATGTACGAGCGGGCCGGGTACCGGCGCATCGCCCGGTACAACGACAACCCGTACGCCGAGCACTTCTTCGCCAAGCGGCTGGGCTGAGCGGCTGGGCTGAGCGGCTGGGCCCGGTACCACGTACCTGGTCGTCGGCCGGGGATAGGGTCGGAACCATGGCTGCGAACCCCGACCTGACCATCGGCTATGCCGCGATGCTCGAGCAGTTCCACCCCACCGACGTCGTCGAGTACTCGGCCTACGCGGAGGAGCACGGCTTCTCCGGCGTCATGGCCGCCGACCACTTCCAGCCGTGGGTGCCGCAGCAGGGCGAGGCGGCCTTCGTGTGGAACGTGCTGACGGCGCTCGGCGAGCGCACCCGCGGCGACCTGGGCCCCGGCGTCACCGCGCCGACCTTCCGCTGGCACCCCGCGATGGTCGCGCAGGCGTCGGCCACGCTCGCCGCGATGTACCCCGGCCGGCACTGGCTCGGCCTGGGGTCCGGCGAGGCGCTCAACGAGCACGTGGTGGCCGGCTACTGGCCCGAGGCCCCCGAGCGGATCAACCGCATGTTCGAGGCCATCGACATCATCAAGAAGCTCTTCGCCTCCGGCATCGACGGCAAGGACGTCAAGCACTCCGGGCAGTACTACAAGATGGAGTCCACGCGGCTGTGGACCATGCCCGAGGTGCCGCCGGAGATCCTCGTCGCCACCGCCGGCCCGATCACGGCCAAGCGCGCCGGCAAGCACGCCGACGGACTCATCACCGTCGGGGCGCCGCTGGAGAAGATCGAGATGCTGTTCGGCAAGTTCGACGACGGCGTGCGCGAGTCCGGTCGTGACCCGCAGGGGATGCCCAAGGTGCTGCAGGTGCACATGTCGTGGGCCGCGACCGACGAGGAGGCGCTCGCGAACGCGATGACCGAGTGGCCCAACGGCGGCATGAAGTTCCCCAAGGCCGACATCCGCTCGCCGCACGACTTCGCCCAGATGGCCAAGCTGGTGCGCCCGGAGGACTTCGAGGGCCGCATGGTCATCAGCGCCGACCCGGACGAGCACCGCGCGGCCATCCAGAAGTACGTCGACCTCGGCTTCGACCGGATCTACCTGCACAACGTAGGGCGCAACCAGAAGGAGTGGATCGAGGTCTTCGGCCGCGAGGTGCTCCCGAAGCTGGCGCGGTGAGCGCTCGGCTCACCGTCTGGGCGCCCGGCGGGTTCCCGGAGGTGCGGCCCGGCGACGACCTGGCGCGGCTGGTGGGCGACGCCCTGGCCGCCGACGGTGCAGCGTCGGGGGACCCGGTCGCCGAGGGTGACGTCGTCGTCGTGACCTCCAAGATCGTCTCGAAGGCCGAGGGGCGGGTGGTGCGCGCCGCCGACCGTGAGCAGGCGATCACCGACGAGACCGTGCGCGTGGTCGCGACCCGCGCGCGGCCCGACGGACAGCCGCCCCTGCGCATCGTCGAGAACCGGTTGGGCCTGGTGATGGCCGCCGCCGGCGTCGACGCCTCCAACACCCCCGACGGCACGGTGCTGCTGCTGCCCGAGGACCCGGACGCCTCGGCGCGCGCGCTGCGGGCCGCCCTGCGCGCGCGGCTCGGGCTGGACCGGCTCGGCGTCGTCGTCACCGACACCGCCGGGAGGACGTGGCGCGACGGTCTCACCGACATCGCGATCGGCGCCGCCGGCGTGGACGTCGTCGACGACCTGCGCGGCGGGGTCGACGCGCACGGGCGCCCGCTGTCGGTCACGGTGACCGCCGTCGCCGACGAGGTCGCCGCCGCGTCCGAGCTGGTGCGCGGCAAGGCCGAGGGTCGACCCGTCGCGGTGGTGCGCGGTCTCGCGCGGCACGTCCGCGCGGGGGAGGGCCCGGAGGCCGACGGCCCCGGTGCCCGCTCGCTGGTGCGCCCCAGCGCCGACGACCTGTTCCGCGAGGGCAGCGCCGAGGCCTACGCGCGCGGGCTCGCCGACGGGGCCCGCACCGACCCCGCGAGGTAGTACGCAACCCCGCGAGGTAGTACCGGACCGGCGAGGTGGGCCGGGATTCCGCTCGCCCGGGGACGTCGGTGTCGCCTACGGTGCCGACATGCCTGCGCCCGAGACCTCCCTGCCCGCGGACTGGATCGAGCACCGCCGCCCCGACGACCGTGAGGCGCTGGGCTGGCTGCGCCCCGAGGGTGACGGCTGGGTGGCGGTGTCGCTGCTCGGCCGCGACGTGAGCGGGCCGCTCGACTGGACCGACGCGGAGGAGGCCCTCGAGTCAACCGGGCTGTCGTGGATGGCCGACGTCTGGACGCTCGAGCGCGACGGCGGCGAGCCGCTGCGCGTGAAGCTCGTCGAGGTCACGCCTGCCCACGTGGTCGTGCAGACCGACGACTTCGGCGCGATCGACGTCGCCGTCGAGCGCTTCGAGCTGCCGTGGCCGGCCCCGGCGGCGCTGCGCCCCCGGCGCGAGGGCGACCCCGACGGGCGGGTGCTCTTCGCCCGCTGAGGCGCTCCGGGAGGCCGGCCCATGGCGGCTCAGCCGGCGTCGGTCGTGCCCTCGTAGAGGCCGATCCGGTTGCCGTCCGGGTCCTCCAGCACGGCCCACCAGCTGGTGGGGCTGATCTCGGACTTCTCCATGAGCACCGTGCCGCCCAGGTCGCGCGCCCGGGCGAGCGCCTCGTCGATGGAGTCGACCTCGACGTAGCTGCGCGGCTGGTCGAACCCGTCGCCGCGCGGCGCCAGCCCGCCCCCGCTGATCTGGTTGGGCGCCCGCCACATGGGGTAGTCCTCGAACCCGGGCGGGGCTTCGATCTGCCAGCCGAACAGGCCGGAGTAGAAGCCCTTGGCGCGCTCCTTGTCCGTCACCGGGATGTCGATGTGCGTGATGTCGCCGTGAGCCATCGTCGTGCTCCTCGCTCGTCGTGCGGTGTGTCACCACGCTAGCCGGGGGCCGGCGCCCGGCAGGGCGGGTGCCGGGGGCAAGGATCCTCGGCGCGCCGCCTGGTAGACGCCGTCGCACGTCGTGATACTCGGTCTCGGCGTTCACCGTCGAACGCCTGCGGACACACAAGGGAGTTGTCATGCACCTCGCACGTCGCGCTCGCCGTACCGCCCTCGCCGCGGCCTCCGCCGCCGTCGGCATCGTCGCCACGGCCGGCCTCGTCGCCACCGCCGCGCCCGCCGGGGCGGCGCAGGACCCGCTACGGTACGTCGCCCTCGGCGACTCGTACTCCGCCGGGTCGGGCATCCTGCCGCCTGATCCCGACGCCACGCTCGCCTGCCTGCGCACGACCCTGAACTACCCGCACTTCGTCGCGGACCGGCTGGGCGCGGACCTCGTCGACGTCACCTGCGGCGCCGCGCAGACAGCGGACCTCACCGAGCGCCAGTACCCCCGCGTCGCGCCGCAGCTCGACGCCGTCACCGAGGACGCCGACCTGGTCACGCTCACCATCGGCGGCAACGACAACAGCACGTTCATCGGCGCGCTGCTGGCCTGCGGCTCCGCCGGCGCCGTCACGGGCGGGCGCGGCAACCCGTGCGAGCGCACCTACGGCGACCGGTTCACGAGCCAGGTCGAGGAGTCCACGTACCCGGCCGTCCGGAAGGCGCTCGAGGACATCATGGCCCGGGCCCCGCACGCCGAGGTCGCGATCCTCGGCTACCCGTGGATCGTGCCCGAGGAGAAGGGGTGCTTCGCGAAGCTTCCCGTCGCGGCCGGCGACGTGCCCTACCTGCGCGACCTGCAGGCCACGCTCAACGGCGTCATCGAGCGGGCCGCCGACGAGACGGGGGCGACGTTCGTCGACCTCGCGGAGCGCAGCGAGGGCCGCGACGCCTGCGCCCCGGCCGGGGAGCGCTGGGTGGAGCCGCTGCTGTTCGGCACGAACGTGGTGCCGGTGCACCCGAACGCGCGCGGCGAGAGCGCGATGGCGGACGCGGCCCTGGACGCGCTGGGCTACTGACCGTCCGGGGCGGCCGGGGACCCCTCCGCGGGCGGCACGACCGGTGTCGGCGTGCCGCCCGTGATCCGCACCAGCTCGTCGTAGGACGTGGGGAACACGGTCTTCGCGTGCCCCGCCGCGGCCCACACGACGTCGTGGACGCGCAGGTCGACGTCGACCAGCGTGCGCACCGGCGCAGGATGGCCCACGGGCGCGACGCCGCCGATCACCTGCCCGGTGGCGTCGCGCACCGTCTCCTTGCTCGCGCGCGCCAGGCGGCCGCCGAGCCGGGCACCGAGGAACGCGGTGTCGACGCGGTGCGCACCACTGGTCATGACGAGCACGGGCTCGTCGTCGAGCGTGAAGAGCAGCGAGTTCGCGATCGCGCCGACCGGGACGCCGAGCGCCTCGGCGGCGAGCGCCGCCGTGGTGGCGTGGTCGTCGAGCCAGCGGATCTCGCCGCGGGCCCCGGCCGCGTCCAGCGAGGCGCGGACGCGGTCGACGGCGGGGTGGGACGGCGCGGCGTCCGGATCCGCCGCGACGGCGGTGACCGTGGTCGTCGTGGTCGCCCCGGCCGGCACGGCCGGGCCGGCCGCGTCGGGGCGCTCGTCGTCGGGCGTGACGTCGTCCCCGGAGAGCCAGCGGAGCCACACGGTGCGCGAGTCGCCCTCGAGGACGAGCGCGCGCACCAGCAGGGTGAGCGGGATGGCGAGGATCGCGCCGAGCGGGCCGATGACGAACGTCCAGAAGACGACGGACATGAAGCTCAGCGTGAGGCTGAGGCTCACGGCGTCCGAGACGAACTTCGGCTGCACCAGCACCTGCAGCACCACGTTGACGACGCAGTAGACCGCCGCCACCGCCAGGGCCAGGGGCCAGCCGCCGACGACGAACGCCATGACGAGCGGCGGGACCAGGCCCAGCACGAACCCGATGTTCGGGATGAAGTTGGTGACGAACGCGAGGATCGCCCACACCACGGGGGCGGGGACGCCGAGCAGCGCGAGCGCGAAGCCGTCGACGATCGCGACGATGGCGCCGAACGTCGCGTTGACGACGAAGTAACGGCGCACCCCGGTGCTGAACCGCGTCGCGCGGCCGATCTGCTCCGCGTGCGTGGCGCCGAAGACGCGGGACGCGGTCGAGTACCGGGCGGCGTCGGCGGCCATGAAGATGGAGTACGCGAGCACGAAGAAGAACGCCGTCGCGATCGACAGGACCATGCCGCTCACGCTGCCCGCGAGGGACAGCAGGCGAGAGGGCTCCAGGAACGACGTCGCCGCGTCCGTGACCTGCGTGTCGAGGCCGAGCTCGGCCAGCTGCGCGGCGATCTGGCTCACCGACTGCTCGAGGTCGCGGAAGTACTCGGTCACCAAGTCGGCGAACTGGAAGCCGGCGAAGACGAGCATCGCGAGCAGGGCCGCGAGGATGAGGTACGCGACGACGATCACGGCCGTGGTCGCCGCCCAGCGCGGCCAGCCCCGGGCCTCCAACGGGCGGCGCACCGGGTGGCAGATGATGACGATCACCGCGGCGAGGAACACGGGCGACAGGACGTCCCGCGCCCAGTACATGCCCGCGAGGACCAGCACGGCAGCGCCGAGGGCCAGCAGGGTGCGGGTCGCGGGGTTGAGTCCGCCGGGGCCGGTGGTCGGGCTGCCGGGCGCAGTGGTCGCGGTCGAGGTCACCCCGCGACCCTAGCGACCGCGACCGGCGACGGCGCGCGCGACCCAGCCGTCGCCGGTCCCGTTCAGATCCAGCGCTTCCACCGGAAGACGGCGAACCGCGCGACGCTCACGCTGAGCATGGCCACCAGCGCGGCCGGGTACCCCCAGGCCCAGTGCAGCTCGGGCATGTCGTCGAAGTTCATCCCGTAGACGGTCCCGACCAGGGTGGGGGCGAAGAGGATGGCCGCCCAGCCGGAGATCTTCTTGACCTCCTCGCCCTGGCGGATGCTCACCTCGGTGAGGTGCGTCATCTCCTCGTTCTGCCGCTGGGCCACGAGGGTGGCGTTGACGGTGAGGATGTCGCGCAGGGCGGCGCGGAACGACTCGACGCGGTCCGCGACCTCGGTGAGGTGGTCGGCGACGTCGCGCAGGTACGCCTGCATCTCCTCGGTGACGCCGTACTTCTCCGCGCCCTTGGCGAGCGAGCCGCACACGCGCTGCAGGGGGCGCACCGCGCGCTGGAACTCGACCACCTCGCGCGAGAGCTCGTAGATGCGCCGGGACACGGCCGCGTCGCCTCCGAACACCTCGGACTCGATCTCGTCGATGTCACCGTCGAGGCCGGACACGACCGGCGCGTAGTCGTCGACGACGCGGTCCACGATCGCGTACAGCACCGACTCCGGCCCGCGGGCCAGCATGGCCGGGTGCGCCTCGAGGTGGGTGCGCACGCCCGACAGGTCGGGGCACGCGCCGTGCCGCACCGTGACGACGAAGTCGGGGCCCACGAAGACGTGCAGCTCGGAGAACTCCACCTCCTCCGCGTGGTCGAGGTACCGCGCGGCGTGCAGGACGACGAACAGCGTGTCGCCGTAGCGCTCGATCTTGGGCCGCTGGTGCGCGACGATCGCGTCCTCGACGGCCAGCGGGTGCAGGTCGAACTCGCGCGCCAGCTGGGCGAGCTCGTTCTCGTCCGGCCGCTCGAGACCGATCCACGCCATGCCGCCGGGGTGGGCGCGCAGCTCGCGGAACGTGTCGGCGAGCCGCGTGAAGCTCGCGACCCGGCGGCCGTCGGCGTCGTACAGGGCGGACTCGACGATCGACGAGCGGCCGGGCACGTCGCGGCGCGCCGTGGCTGCGTCGGGGCGGGCACTGCCGAGGTGGCCGCCGGCGCCGGAGGCCGGGGTGGCGCGGCGCGGGCGCAGCGCGCCGAGCAGGGGACGGGTGCGGGCCGTGCGGGCGGCGGACGCGCGGGCAGAGGTGACGGACATGGCGGACTCCGAGCGTGCAGAGGCGTGCAGGGACGAGGACGTCGGTCCCGCGACTGCGGCTGGGGGCGCCCCGGACGTCGGGGCACTCGGAGGATCGGCGGCGCAGGGTCGGGAGCGCGTGCGCCGCGGCCGCCCGGCACGGCCGGGCGGGGAGCCGTCAGTCGCGGCTCGGACTACTGGGAGGCTCGCTACGGGTCATGTGGCGCGCACCTCCCTCGTCGTCCTGCGGCGGTCGCCGCTGCTGCTCAGGCCGTCGGCCAGCATAGCCCCGGCCGGGCGGCCGGGCCACGACCGGGAGGCGCCCGGCGGGGTGATCTCCGCGACGTGCGGGGCGTGGCCGTCCGGCGTCCGGTCAGCGCCGCGGGTCGACGACGACCATCCCGTCGCGCGGGGTGTCCGCGAGGCCGGGGAGGAGCCGCGCGCCCTCGTCCAGGCCGACGACGCGGTCGACGAGGTCGGCGGGGCGCAGCGTGCCGTCGGCGACTCGCGCCAGCATCTCCGGGTAGTCGGCGGCGGCCATCCCGTGGCTGCCGAGCACGTCCAGCTCCCAGCCGATCACGCGGGACATCGGCACGCGGGGGTGGCCGTCGACGGGCGGCAGCAGGCCGACCTGCACGTGCCGCCCGCGACGGCGCAGGCTGCCGATCGCGGCGGCGCAGGTGCGCTCGCTGCCGACGGCGTCGACGCTCACGTGGCAGCCGCCGGTGAGGTCCTGCACCACGGCGGCGACGTCGACGTCCTCGTCGGCGCGGACCGTGTGCGCGGCCCCGGCCCGGCGGGCGGCCTCGAGCGCGCCGTCGTGCCGGTCGACGGCCACCACCTGCGCACCGAGCGCGGCGGCGACCATGACGGCGCTGAGGCCCACGCCGCCCGCCCCGACCACGACCACCCGCTCGTCCGGGCGCACGCGGGCCCGGCCCGCGACGGCGCGGTACGCGGTGGCGAACCGGCACCCGAGGCTCGCGGCGGTGGCGTCGTCCACGTCGTCCGGCAGGGCGACGAGGTTGGTGTCGGCGGCGTGCAGCACGACGAGCTCCGCGAACGACCCGGCGTGCGTGAACCCCGGCTGGGTCTGGTCGGGGCAGACCTGCGCCTGCCCGGAGCGGCACCAGCCGCAGCGCCCGCAGCCGCACACGAACGGCGACGTCACGCGGTCGCCCACGCTCCAGCGCGTGACGCCGGCGCCCACCGCCGCGACGACCCCGGCGAGCTCGTGGCCCGGCACGTGGGGGAGGGAGGTGATGTCGGTGTCGTGGCCTGCCCACGCGTGCCAGTCGCTCAGGCACAGGCCGCTCGCGTGGACGCGCACCACGACGCCGCCGGGCGGCGCCGCGGGGTCGGGCACCTCGCGGACCGTGACGGGGCCGCCGAACCGGTCGAACGTCATCGCGCGCACGGGGCGATCCAACCACCGATCCACCAGGCGGTCGGACCGCCGTCCAGGCGGCGGTCCACCTGAGACGGCGCGTATCACGATTGGGACACGGCGCGCGGGCGCCGCTAGCGTGCCCGGGTGACCCAGACCCGGTCGCGGGCGACGTCGCTCGCGTGCTCCCTGTTCCTGCTCGTCCTGGCTGCGCTCGCCGTCTGGTCGGTGCTGCCGCCGTCCCCGCGGTCGGCGGACGCCGCCGCGGACGAGTTCAGCGCCGGGCGCGCGTTCGCGACCGTCGAGGCGGTCGGCGGGGAGGTGCACCCGCACGGCACGGCCGCCGCGGCCGCCGTCCGGGACACGATCGTGGCGGACCTCGAGGAGCTCGGGCTGGACCCGGAGGTGACCGACGGCGTCGGCATGTCCGGGCGCCTGGGCGACCAGAGCCGCGTCGCGGCCACGAAGAACGTCGTCGCCACGATCCCGGGGACCGACTCGACGGGACCGGTCTTCCTCGTCGCGCACTACGACTCCGCCGAGGTGTCGCACGGCGCCAACGACGACGGCGCCGGCGTCGCGACGCTCCTGGAGACGGCCCGCGCGCTCGGGGAGGGCGAGCCGCTGCGCAACGACCTCGTCCTCGTGTTCACCGACGCGGAGGAGGCGTGCCTGTGCGGCGCGGAGGCGTTCGCGCACGCGGACCCCCGCGCCGCGGACGGGGGAGTCGTGGTCAATGTCGAGGCCCGCGGCTCGTCGGGGCCGGCGATCATGTTCGAGACCTCGGACGGCAACGCGGCCCTCGTCGACGCGTACTCCCACGTGCCGTACCCCGTGGGCAGCTCGATGGCGGTCGAGGTCTACCGGATCCTGCCGAACGACACCGACTTCTCGCCGTTCCTCGACGACCCGGAGGGGCGCTTCACCGGGCTCAACTCGGCGTACATCGACGGCTCCGCCACCTACCACGCGCCGCAGGACACGCCCGAGCGGATGTCGACGGCGAGCCTGCAGCACCACGGCGCCAACATGCTGGCGCTGGCGCGCGAGCTC
Source organism: Isoptericola sp. NPDC060257 (assembly GCF_042726645.1). Lineage (NCBI taxonomy): Bacteria > Bacillati > Actinomycetota > Actinomycetes > Micrococcales > Promicromonosporaceae > Isoptericola > Isoptericola sp. NPDC060257. The sequence goes on along the minus strand of NZ_JBHXAW010000012.1, from coordinate 10,212 downwards.
GGGAACGCCGACGCGGCGACGCTCGCCACGCCGTCGGCCGACGACGCCACCTACTTCCCGCTGCCGGGCGGGGTCCTCGCGCGCTACCCGGGCCGGCTGGCGTGGCCGCTCGCCGTCGCGGCCGTGCTCGCGGTCGGCGCGCTCGCCGTGGTCCTCGCCCGCCGGCGCGAGGTGCGGGGCGAGCGGACCACCCCCGGCACCCTGGCCCTGGGCTTCGCGTCCGCGCTGCTCCCGCTCGCGGGCGCCGTCGTCGGGTCGATCGCCCTGTGGTGGGTCATGGGCCTGGTGCGGCCCGGGTACGCCGAGATGCTCGACCCGTGGCGGCCGTGGGGCTTCCGCGTCGCCCTGCTCGGCATCGTCGCGACGGTGTGGACCGCCTGGTTCCTCGGGCTGCGCCGGTCGCTCGGCGGGGCGGCGCTCGCCGTCGGGGCGCTCGGCTGGCTCGCCGTCCTCGGCGTCGTGCTCGCCGCCGTCACGCCCGGCGGCTCCTACCTCGCCGCGCTGCCGGCGCTCGCGGGCGCCGTGGCCTGGCTGCTCACGCTGCGGGTGGCGCGCGGCGTCGTGGGCCGCCGGGTGGTCGTGACCCTGGGTGCGGCCGTGGGCGTCGTGCTGCTGGTGCCGATCGTCCTGCTGTTCTTCCCGGCGCTGGGCCTCGCGACGGGCGCCGCGCCCGCGGTCGTCGCCGCGCTGCTCGCGCTGGCGCTCACCCCCGTCCTCGCGGTGCTGTGGCCCCGCGCTCGGCGCCGCGCGCTCGGGCTGGTGGGCGGGTGTGCGGCGGTGGGCGTCGTCGCGCTCGTCGTCGGCTTCGTCGTCGACCCGTTCGACGCCGAGCACCCCGAGCCGACCCGGCTCGCGTACGCGCTGGACGCCGACACGGGCTCGGCGCACTGGGTCTCCGACGAGGGCACCCCGAGCGACTGGACCGCGCAGTTCGTGGGCACCGAGACCGACCTGTCTGAGCCGTTCCCGATGTTCGACGGCGAGGTGCACGCCGGCGACGCCGAGGCGGCCGACCTGCCCGCCCCCGTCGTGGACGTCGAGGACGCCGAACCCGCGGGGGACGCGCGCGTCCTCACGCTGCGCGTGACCCCGGGCGAGGGGGCGCCGATCGGCACCGCCGGCGCCCTGCGCTACGTGCAGCTCAACGCCGCCGGAGTGGAGAGCGCCACGGTGGCGGGCCGCGAGGTCCCGGTCGACGGCGGCGCCCTCGACACCCGCTTCTACGCCCCGGGCGACGACGGCTTCGAGGTGACGCTCACCATGCCGGCGGGGCAGCCGCTGGACCTGCGGGTCGTGGCCGCCGGCGGCGGGCTGGAGGGCCTGCCCGGGTTCGTCGAGCGGCCCGCCGACGTCGGCGTGGCCGGGTCGCACACCTCCGAGCTGGTGCTGGTCGGGACGTCGGTCTCGCTCTGACCGCCGTCAGCCGGCGGCCGCCGTGCCGTCGCCGGGCGGCTCCGGCCGGTCGACGGTGTCAGCCAGCTGCCGCGGCGCCTGGAGGCAGTAGGAGTCGGTGAGCAGCTCGGCCATCTCGCCCCAGTCGGTGGCGTCGTCCAGGACGACGCCGACGACGTTGGCGCCCCAGCCGGCGCGGAAGTACGGGTGGCCGAGGTGCTCGAACGCCCGGACCTCCTGCGGCTCCGCCCGGAACGTCACGCGGAAGAGCTGGTCCTCGCCGCCGAAGACGTGCGCCACGGTGGCCTTGCGCACCCGCCACCGGACGCCGGTCCAGGCGTCCTCCTCAGCGCACTCCGGGAACTCGAGCAGCCCGCGCAGCCGTGCGACGAGCGCGAGCGGGACGTCGGGGCGGTCGGGCATGCCTCGAATCTCGCACGGCCCACCGACAGCGCCGGGTCGAGCCGTGCGAGGACCGGAGGCCGACGTCCGACGGGCGGGAGAGCGCCGGGGTTCAGCCCAGCCGGGCGCTGAGCACGAGCTCCTCGCCGACGTCGAGGCGCACGTCCGCGAGGCGGACCCCGGGCGGCAGCGCGGCGGCGAGGTCGACGCGGCGGTTCGCGGCCGCCTCGACACGGCCGCGGACGGCGCCGAGCATCGCGGCGACGAGCGGGTTGCCGCTGGAGATGCGCACGTCGCCGACGGTCAGCACCATCGCCGCGTCGACCGACGCCGACGCCGTGGCGGAGACGCCGGCGGACAGGAACCCCTTGCGGATCTTCGCCTCGATCCGGACGCCCGCCGCACGGGGGCCGTGGGAGTCGAGGTGCACGTCCAGGTCGCTCAGCGTGATGCCCTGGGACTGCAGCGAGACGGCGAGCAGGCCGTGCACGGTCGCGACCAGGCCGGCGCGGGAGACGGCGACGCGGGCGTGCCCGGTCACCGGGTGCGCGTCGTCGGGCTCGACCGACTCGAACCCGACCTGGCCGTCGGCGCCCTCGACCCACGTGAACCGCAGCCCCTGGGCCTCTGCGGTGACGTCCACGGGCAGGTCGACGGCGGTGAGCGGGTGGGCGTCGACGCGCAGCCGGCGCACGGTGCCGTCCTCGCGCGCGGTGATCGTGCCGGGCTGCCACACGGCGCCCGGCGCCTTCTGCTGCGCGCCGAACGCCACGCCGGAGAGGTCCGCGTCGAGCGACGCGACGTCCGCGCCGTCCAGCGTCGCGGTGAGGCGCGCCCGGTCCAGGCCGGTCACGCCCGCCCCGGCGGCGCTGGTCGCGAGGGCGCGGAGCCGGTCGGTGAGGTCCTCGCCGGTGGCGGGTCGCGGGGCAGGGCCGAGCGGCAGGGAGTGCGCTGAGGTCATGCGGCGAGCGTAGTCGGAGGCCGTGACGTCAGGTGCTCCTCGAGCAGGTCCGCCGCGGCTCGCGTCCCGCCGAGCCCGCGCAGCTCCGCGCCCAGGCGGGCGGCGGTCGCGCGGTAGCGGGGGTCGGTCGTGACGTCGCGGTACGCGGACGCGACCGCGGCCGGCCGGGGCGTGCCCGTACGGAGGTTGACGCCGGCGCCGTGCCAGCCGATCCGTGCGGCGATCTCCGGCTTGTCGAGGTCGCCCCCAGCGACGACGAGCGGGACGTCGTGCCGCAGGGCCTGGAGGACCCCGCCGTAGCCGCCGTTGGTGATCATCACGGACGTGAGCGGCAGGAGCGCGGGGTAGGGGACCATCGGCGCGACCCTGGCGTTCGCGGGCAGGGGGCCGGGGAGCGGCGCCGTGCGGTGCCCGAGCCCGACGACGACCAGGACGTCCTCGTCGGCCAGCGCCTCGAGGGCGGGCAGGACGAGGTCGGCGGGGTCCACGTTCTCCGTGCCCTGCGTCACGTGCACCACCGGGAGGTCCGACCGGAGGACGTCGTCCCACCAGTCCGGGAGGTGCCCCGGCCGTCCTGGGCGGCCGTCGTCGGTGAGGTCGCCGACGAACCGGACGGCCGCGGGGATGTCGTCGCGCGGGTAGTCCAGTCCCGGCGAGCCGGCCGTCACGACGAGGTGCGGAGAGTGCCAGGCGGCCTCGATCGTCGTGCGGTCGGGCGGGAGCCCCGCGCCCGACCGTGCGCGTCGGTACCGCCGGGTCAGGACGGCCGCGCCCGTCCGCACGGCGCGCCGCAGGACGACGTCGCGCGCCCGCCCGACGGGCCCGCGCGGCGGGGTGAGGCCGAGGCCCGCGGGCGGGACCTGCGCGCCGGGCGGCCAGTACGCGAGCGGGGAGACGGTGGCCCACCTGGAGCCGAGCCGCTCCGCGGCGAACCGGGTGCCCAGCGCCATGGGGTCGCCGGCGATCAGGTCCCACGGCTCGTCCTCGTACAGGGCCACGAGGTCGGCGGTCTGCGCGGCGGCGGTGCCGAGGAAGAGGTCCTCGACGTTGACCAGCATCTGCCGGAACCCCTTCGCGCCCCGCATGCGCGGGAAGGTCGTGGCGGGGTGCCTCTCGTCGAAGTCCGGCACCCGCTGCCACACGACCGGTCGGGCGCCCACCTCGGCGAACGACGCCGTGTGCCGGCGCCCCGTGTACGCGCGGACGTCGTGGCCGCGGCGCACGAGCTCCGCCGCGACCGTGCGCAGCGGCAGCGTGTGCCCGGCGAACGGCATCGCCGTCAGCATGATCGAGGCCACGGCTCCAGTGTCCGTCCGTGCCGCGCGGCCCGGGCGGTGCCGCCGCAACTTCATCCGTCCGCGCTACCCGCGCGTCGCCGTGCGCCTCAGCGCGGGGCGGCCAGCAGGTCGGCGTCGATGGACGCCGCGGCGAGCTGGCCGGCCGCCATCGCCGCGGTCACGGAGCTCACGGGCATGGGGAAGTCGGCGGTGTGGGCCAGGTCGCCGGCGGCGAGGACCCCCGGGAGGCTCGTGCGGGCCATCGCGTCGACGGCCACGCAGCCGGACTCGCGCAGCTCGAGGCCGAGCCGGGCGGCGAACGGCGCGGCCTGGTGCAGCGCCGGGGCGACCATGATCCCGCCGAGGTCCTCGGCATCGCCGTCCAGCACGGCCCGCGCGCCCGGGTGCCCGCCGGGGAGGGTCAGCGGCTCCAGGCGGAGCACCTTCTCGGGCCGGACGGCGACGCCACGGGCGTCGAGCGCCGCGCGGACCTGCGGGTCGACGTCCGCGCCGTCGGCGAGCACGACGACGCGGCTCGCGATCCGCCCCAGCAGCCCCGCGACCCGCGGCGCGTGCGGGCCGGCGCCCAGGATCGCCACGGGGGTGCCGGAGAACTCGTGGCCGTGGGAGTACGGGCAGTGCGCCGCGACCGTGCCGAACAGCTGCTGCAGCCCGGGTGTCGCGGGCAGCTCGTCGCGCACGCCGGTCGCCAGCAGCAGCCGGCGGCCCGCGACGTCGCCGGCGTCGGTCCGCACGACGAACCCGTCGGTCGGTAACGCGGGGTCGAGCGGAGCGACGTCGTGCGCGGCGGCACGGCGCAGCTCGACCGTGTCGTACGCGGCCAGCGTGCGGTGCGCGGTGGCGCGGAACTCGGCGGGGGCGGCGCCGTCGAACCCGAGCACGTTGTGCATCGCGTCGGTGGGGTCGTTGCGGTAGGTGCCGGAGTCGAGCACGACGACGTCGCGGTGGGTGCGGCCGAGCATCAGTGCGGCCGCGAGGCCGGCGGGCCCGGCGCCGACGATCACGGCGTCGTGCAGGTCGTGGCGGGTGGTGTCGCTCATGGCGTCTCCTTCGGGTCGGGTTGCGTGCTGACCCCAGGCTGTGACTTCATGTCAACATGAAGTCAAGCGCGACGACGGAACGGACCTGGAGCGTGGGCGAGCTGGCGGAGCGGTTCGGCCTGGAGACGCACGTGCTGCGGTACTGGGAGGACGTCGGCCTGCTCGCCCCGGCCCGCGACGGCGCGGGGCGGCGCCGCTACGGGTCGGACGACGTGGTGCGGGTGGCGACGATCCTCAGCTCCAAGGTCGCGGGCATGAGCCTCGAGCAGATCCAGGTGCTGCTCGACGCCGGGTCCACCGGGCGGGGCGCGCGCGACCGGCACGAGGTGCTCACCGCGCACCTGGCCGAGCTCGACCGGCGCCAGGAGGAGATCGACCGCTCCCGGCACATGACGGAGCACGCCCTGTCGTGCCAGGCGCACGACATCGCCACGTGCCCGCGGTTCCGCGAGCACGTGCAGGACCTCGTCGACGGCTCCCGCACCTGGCGCGACGTCCACCCGGCGCGCCTCGTCCCGGCGGGCCGGGCATGAGCGGCGCGCGGCCGGGCCCCCGCGAGCTCGGCGTCGTCGTCGGCGACCTGCCGACCGGGCCGGCGAACGCGATCACCGACGTCGTGGGCGTGCGGGTCGGGCACACGACGCTGCACGACGGCGAGCGCCTGCACACGGGCGTGACCGCCGTCGTCCCCGACGCGCTGGGCGCCGGGCCGGGGCAGCGGCGCGCGCTCCCGTGCGGGCTGTTCGTCGGCAACGGGTACGGCAAGCTCGTGGGCGCGACGCAGCTCGAGCAGCTCGGCGCTCTCGAGACACCGATCCTGCTCACCGCGACGCTCTCGGCGTTCCGCGCCGCCCACGCGCTCGTCACCCATGTGCTGGCGTGGCCCGGCTACGAGGACGTGCGCACCCTCAACCCCGTCGTCGGGGAGACGAACGACGGCTACCTGTCCGACATCCGCGCGCGGCCGATCACGGAGGCGCACGTGCTCGCCGCGCTCGACGGCGCGACGTCGGGCCCGGTGGAGCAGGGCTGCGTCGGCGCCGGGGCGGGGACCGCCGCGCTCGGCTACAAGGGCGGCGTCGGGACGTCGTCACGCCGGGTCGACGTCGCGGGGACCGTGCGCACCGTGGGCGTGCTGGTGCAGTCGAACTTCTCCGGCACGCTCACCGTCCGGGGGGTGCCGCTGCCTGCGGTGGATCTTCTCGGCACGGAGCCGATCTCTTCGGCTGCTCCCCCTGCCGAAGGGATCGACGTCGTGCCGAAGGGATCCGGCCTCGCGGAGGGCAACTCCTGCATGATCGTCGTGACGACGGACGCCCCCCTGGACGCCCGGCGGCTGGAGCGGGTGGCGCGCCGCGCGGTGTTCGCCATGGGCCGCGTGGGCTCCGACTTCGCGCACGGCAGCGGCGACTACGGCCTCGCGCTCACGACGGCGGACCCCGCCGACCCGCTCGTGCCCGACGACGCTCTCGACCCGCTGTTCGCCGCCACCACGGACGCCGTCGAGGAGGCGCTGCTCGCGTCGGTCTTCACGGCGACGACCGTCGTCGGCCACCGCGGGACCCGGCACGCGCTGCCGCACGACCGCGCGCTCGAACGGCTGCGCGCCGCCGGGTGGTCGCCGGGGCGAACGGCCCGTGACGGGGCGGGGCATCGGGCGTAGCGTCGAGGACGGCGAGGGGAGCGCCACGTCCCGACCCGGCCGCCGCGCCGAGCCCGACCGTCCGTGCAACGACGCACACCTCGGGAGGGGTCCCCATGCGCACCCCACGCATCATCGCCGTCCTGCTGTCCACCATGCTCGCCGCGACCACGGTCGCGACCGCCACCGCGACCCCGTCGCACCACGACCCTCACGCGCACCACCACGCCCATCACCACGCCCCTCACCACGCCGACCCGTCGCTCCTCACCGCCGGGCTGTCCGGCGGCGCAGGCTCGACGATCGGCCCCGACGGGGCCCTCTACGTCACCGAGCCGGTCTCCGGCGAGGTCTCCCGGGTCGACCGCCGCACCGGCGTCACCTCGACCGTCGTCTCGGGGCTGCCCGTGCAGCAGCCGGGGACACCCGGCGGCGCCCTCGACGTCGCGTTCCACGGCCGCACCGCCTACGTCCTCGTGTCGCTCGCGGACCCGCAGGTCTCGGGGCTGTACCGGGTCGGCCGGGACGGCGTCCCGCGCCCCGTCGCGGACCTCGGCGCCTGGTCGATCGCCCACCCGCCGAAGACCGACTACTTCGTGCCGTCCGGCCTGCAGTACGCCATGGAGCCGTACCGCAGGGGCTTCCTCGTCACCGACGGCCACCACAACCGCGTGCTGTACGTGACACCGGACGGCTCGATCACGCAGGTCCGCGCGTTCGGCAACGTCGTGCCGACCGGTCTGGAGACCGTCGGCCGGACCGTCCTGGTCGCCCAGGCGGGGCCGGTGCCGCACCTGCCGAGGGACGGCAAGGTCGTGGCCTTCACCCCGTGGCGACCGGGAACTCGTGAGGTCGCCTCCGGCGGGCGGCTGCTCGTCGACGTCGAGAGGGGCCGGGGTGGGCTGTACGCGCTCGCCCAGGGCCACTTCACCCCGGGCAACCCCGAGGGGTCGCCCGCCGACCCGGACACCGGCCAGGTGATGAAGGCCGGGCGGCACGGCGTCCTGCGAGCGGTGGCGACCGGCCTCGACCGGCCGACGTCGTTCGAGATCGTGGGGCGGACGGCCTACGTCGTCACCCTCGACGGGGAGGTGTGGACGGTGCCGCTCTCGCACGGGCACCACGGCCGCTGACAGCGCACTGCGGCGCGACCGCCGACGGGGACGGATCAGCCCTCGACGGCGGTCGCCTCGTGCGGGGTGCCGACGGGCTTCGACTCCGGGGAGCCGCGCTCGCGGAGGTAGATCGCGAAGACCACCATGCAGAGCACGGCGAGGAGCTCGGACTGCCAGTTCTGCAGCGTGCGGTCCCAGAAGTCCGGCAGGCCCAGATAGGCGGTCCAGGTGACCGGGTCGTGGCGGTCGCGCAGCTGCTCCTCGTTGTAGGCGACGACGCCCGCCGCGGACTGGGCGAGCCACGAGCCCAGGAAGATCGCCCCCATCACCAGGGTCAGCGAGTGCGAGTACACACGCAGACGCCAGCCGCTCGCGCGCGCCCAGGTCGGCGAGTCGGGCCGGGCGTGCCTCCCGACGAGCTGCTCCTCGTCCGTCTCCCGCCCCGCCTCGCCGACGTTCTTGGACTCGGGGGAGCCGCGCTGGACGAACCACACGGTCAAGCCGATGAACAGCAGGAACTGCAGGAACTCCGACTGCCAGTTCTCCGTGACGTCCACCCAGAAGACGGACGACGAGACGTACCCGGCGACGCCGAGCGGCTCGAGCCCCGCGGCGACCTGGTCGGCGTCGCGCTGCGCGGCCCCGACGAACGCCTGCCCGACCAGGACGAGGAGGAACATCAGGCCGAACGCGAGGCTGAGCGAGTTCTCCCGCAGCACCCGCGCGACCGGGCCGCCCGCGTCCCGGCTCACCGGTGCGCCCCGGCGAGCACGAACGCCGCGACCAGGCCGAGCACGATGAGCGCGACGGTCAGGGCGAAGACGACCTTGGGCGCGTTCACGACTCCACCTCGCAGTCGTACGGGCGCTCGCCGCGCGGGTCGCACCCGACGGCGGTCACCACCCACGTGTCGCCCGAGCGCGCCAGGAACACGGTGTCGGACGCCGTGAGCACCTGCGCCTGGCTGCCCGCGCGGTGCACCGCCTCGACGGTCGCGGCGGCGGCGCGCTCGCCGAGCACGCCGCCCGGACCCGCCGGGTCGAACAGGGCCTCCGGGCACGGCTCCTGCTCCTCCTCGGCCAGGTCCGCCGCCGCGCCGGCCAGCAGCAGGGAGCACGCGGCGTCGCCGTCGCCCTCGGCCACCGCGGCGTAGAAGCGGGTGACGACGTCCTGGGCGTCACCCGCGCCCGGCCCGGCGCACCCGGCGGCGGCCGCCGCGACGAGCGCGGCGACGGCCGGGGCACGCAGCCTCCGCCGTCGTCGGGTGTTCATGCAGGTGATGCTGCCCGGGGCGGCGCGGCTCGCAACCCCGACGCGGGTGTCAGGACTGCTTGGCCGCCTTCGCCGCCGCCTTCTGCGCCTTCTTGAAGGTCCGCACCTCGGCGAGCGACTCGGCGCTGGTGACGTCCGCGATGGAGCGGCGCGAGTCCTCGTCGCCGTAGTGCCCCGCCGCCTCCTGCCAGCCGGCCGGCCGGATCCCGCGCTGCTTGCCGAGCAGGGCGAGGAAGATCTTGGCCTTCTGCTCGCCGAAGCCTGGAAGCGCCCGCAGACGGGCCAGCACCTCGGCGCCGGTGGCGGGCCCTTCGGCGCCGGGCGTCGTCCAGAGCTTCGCGACGTCGCCGTCGTAGTCGTCCACGATCGCCCGCGCCAGCGCCTGCACGCGGCCGGCCATCGACCGCCCGTACCGGTGGATGGCGGGGGGAGTGGTGGCGAGGGTGACGAACTCGTCCGGGTCGGCGTCCGCCACGGCGTGCGGGTCGATGCTGCCCAGCCGGTCGCGGATCTTGCGCGGGCCCGCGAACGCGTGCTCCATCGGGTACTGCTGGTCGAGCAGCATGCCCACGAGCAGCGCGAACATGTCGTCGCTCAGCAGCGCGTCCGTCTCGGGGTCGCCGGTGATCCACAGCGGGGTGCTCATGCGGCCATCATGCCCGAGGGCGAGGGGCCAGGGCGCGCCGGGACGCGGCTCAGGGCATGCGCCGCAGGTCCGCGTCCAGGAGGGACATCAGCGCCGCGACGCGGCTGCGCCCGGTGGGCGCCGGCGGATAGCGTCGCAGGACGTCGACGAGCACCGGCGTCGCCCTCGCCCGCGCCTCCATGATCGCGCGCAGCCCGGCCTCCGGGTCGTCGCCCGCGCGGAGCTCGGTGATCCGCGCGGCGCTCGCGGCCGCCCGAAGGATGTGGCCCACCTGCGTCGCCCGCGCGATCGGGTGGAGGTAGGCGGAGGCCGCGGCGTCTCCGGCCGCACGGGCGGCGAGCCTGGCCGCCTCCGAGCCCGCCTGCTTCGCCGCCCGGTGCGCTTCGAGGGAGGTGACGCGCTGCAGGCGCGTGCGCGGCGCGCCCTCGACGAACTCCCATGCCG
>NZ_JBHXAW010000011.1:0-33043 GCF_042726645.1 Isoptericola sp. NPDC060257 | reverse complement strand
GGCCAGGAAGTTCTCCTTGTCCGCCTCCGGGTGGTCGCTCGGGTGCTCCCCGCCGACGACCGGCCACTCCCAGTCGATGTCGAACCCGTCGAAGATGCCGGCCGCGGCGCCGTCGCCGCCCTTGACGCCGTGCTCCGGGTCGTCGACCACGGGCAGGTTCCCGTCGAGGTACAGGTCGATGCACGAGTCGACGAGCCGCTGCCGGCTCTCCGGGCTGCTCACCGCCTCGGAGAAGTTGTCCGACCAGGTCCAGCCGCCCAGGGAGATGAGCACCTTGAGGCCGGGGTTCTCCGCCTTGAGCTTCTTCAGCTGGTTGAAGTTGCCCGCCAGCGCCTGGTCCGCGCCGTCGGCCACGCCGTCCACGGCCTGGCCGGCACCCTTGAGCTGCACGTAGTCGTTCAGCGGGTCGCCCTCCATGTGCCCCTCGGGCAGCCCGGTCTCGGGGTCGATCGCCCCCTCGTCCGGGTCGACGCGGTCGGTGATGTCGCAGACCAGGTCCGTCGTGACGTTGCCGAAGGCGTAGTTGAGGTGGGTGAGGTCCTCGACCGCCCCGGAGCGCTGGAGGTCGGCGACCTCGAACCCGACGTCCTGCGGGCCCCAGCCCGGGAAGTACGCGGGGGTCTTGAAGCCGTTGACGCCGTCGTCGTCGTGCACGGACGCGGCGCCGGGCAGGGGCGGGGTCGACGGCGCGGGGGCGGCGGAGGCCCCGCCGGCGGTCAGCCCGACGACGGCGGCGGCCGCGGCGAGCGTGAGGGCGCCGTGGCGGCGCGGGGACGGTCGGTGTCTCATCGGGAGCCTCGTTGCTTCCTCCGGGCGCACCCGGATCAGGATTTGTTCGGGCTCCTGCACAATAGCGTGGACGGCGCGGGGTGACCAGGCCTCGCTCAGCTCGTCCCCAGGTCAGACCGGGTGGGCGGGTCAGGTGCCGTCGTTGCCCGGGTCGAAGACGCGCGCATAGAGCTCCGCCGCCTCGTCCACGACGGCGCGGTCGATCGACGCGACCGGCACGGCGGCGACCAGCAGCGGCTCGCAGTCCGGCCCGCGCCCGGCGACCTCGCCCGTGAGCGCCCACGGGAACCGCTGCGGCGTCATGAGGTGCGCGTACTGGCACAGCTGCCGCGCCACCCAGTGCTCCACGGGTCGGTCCCACCACGGCTCCGGGTCCAGCGGGTTCACGCTCAGGCCCGGCAGCAGGCACCCGCTCTCGTGGTCGCGGCTCTCGGTGCCGGCGTCGGCCACCGGCCCGGCGCTGAACCGGACGTACAGCGGCGTCGCGACGGCGAGCAGCTCGACGACGTCCCCCAGCGACCGCAGCCGGGGGACGTCGTCGAGCGTGACCGGGCCGTCCGGCACGTGCAGCGCCACACCGCCACCTCTCCGTCAGCCCAGGTCAGAGCACTCAGAAGACCGGCTTGCCGCCCGTGACGCCGACGACCGTCGCCGAGACGTAGCTCGCATCCCTCGGGGAGGCGAGGAACACGAACGCCGGCGCCACCTCGGCCGGCTGCCCGGCGCGGCCGAGCGGCGTGTCCTGGCCGAACTTCTGCACCTTCTCCTCCGGCTGCGTGGCCGGCTGCAGCGGGGTCCAGATCGGGCCGGGGGCGACGGCGTTCACGCGGATCCCGCGCGCCCCGAGCTCGCCGGCGAGGTTCACCGTGAGGTTGTTGATCGCCGCCTTGGTCGACGCGTAGTCGAGCAGTGACGACGACGGCTCGTACGCCTGGATCGACGAGTTGTTGACGATGCTCGACCCCTCGCCCAGGTGCTTGAGCGCCGCCTGCGTGACCCACAGCAGCGCGTACAGGTTGGTCTTCATCACCCGGTCGATCTCGTCGGTGGTGATGTCCTCCACGGAGTCGCGCCGCGCCATCTGGAAGCCGGCGTTGTTCACGAGGACGTCGAGCCCGCCGAGCTCGGCGACCGCCCGGTCGGGCAGGCCGCGCGCCGTCGTCTCGTCGGTGAGGTCGCCCGGCAGCAGCGCGGCCCTCCGCCCCGCCTCGCGCACCCAGCGCGCGGTCTCCTGCGCGTCCTCTTCCTCCTCGGGCAGGTACCCGATCGCGACGTCGGCGCCCTCGCGCGCGAACGCGATCGCCACGGCGCGCCCGATCCCGGAGTCACCGCCGGTCACCAGGGCGCGCAGCCCGTCGAGCCGGCCGGAGCCGCGGTAGCTCTGCTCCCCGTGGTCGGGGGTCGGGGTCATCGCGCCGGTCAGTCCCGGCGGCTCCTGCTGCTGGGCGGGGAACGACTGCTGGTCGTCGGCCATGCTGTCCTCCTCGGGTCGTGGGTCGGCTGTGGGGTCCGTGGTCGCGCGGCCCGGCGTCACGCGGCACGACGGCGCGCGAGCTGCGCCTCGTGCACGTGCGGCCGCTTGGCGGGCTGCACGGCGGCGAGGGCCTCGCGGACGCCCTGCTTGGCGAGACGGCCGAAGCCCTCGCCCGCGGCGAGCTGCGCCATCATCTGGGTGGCCGCCTCGCGCAGCGTGGCGCCCGTGGCGCCCGCCGCCTCGGTGAGCATGCTCTCCGCCGCGTCCTCGTCCACGCCGTGCACGGCCATCAGCACGCCCTTGGCGCGCTCGATCGAGGCGGCGGAGACGAAGGCGCTGTCGAGGGCCCGACGCACGTCGCGCTGCACCGCCTCGCGCTGCACCGGCGTGACGTCGACGACGTAGCCCGCCACCTCGGGCGGGCCGTCGCCGCGGGAGCGCCGCGCCTGCGCCGTGACCAGCAGGGTCCGCGTGCGGCCGTGCGCGTCGACGACGCGCCGCGCCGTCACGACCGGCCCGCCGGAACCGAGCGCGCGGGCGGCGTCGTGCACCACGCGGTCACGGTCGTCCGGGTGCAGCTTGGCCTCGAGCGTCTCCGGTCCGGGCTCGAGCGCCCCGGGCTGGTGGCCGAGCATCGTGTCGACCTCGTCGGACCACCACCACCGCCCCGTCCCTGCCTCGGCCCGGTAGGAGCCGGTGAGCAGGTGGGTCCCGACCGCGAGCGCGGAGACGAGGTGGTCGGTGTCGGCGGGAGTTGTCGTCGTCATCGTGACCTCCGGTGAGGGGAGGATCGGTGCCGCTTCCTGACGCCGGGACCTTCACGCTAGCGCGGCCGATCCGGGTCGGCCACCGGGATGCCCGACCGGCGACGCTCGCCCTCCGGGGCTAGCGTCGAGAGGGCCGGTCAAAGCGCGGCCGGCCGTCCTCGACGCGAGAGGAGGCCCCGTGGTCTCCATCGACCGGGTGGCGGAGCCCTGGGGCGCGCGCACCCCGTACGGTCCTGGCGAGACGTGGCCCACGCGGGTCGACACGTTCCTCGCCGACGACCTCGACCCGAGCGACGTCGACCGCTGGGTCCCGTCCGCGACGGTGCTGCACTCCAACGGCGACGCGCTCGACATCGCCGTGAAGGACGGGCGGATGGTGGGCGTGCGGGGTCGCGCCGGCGACCGGGTCAACCATGGGCGGCTGGGCCCCAAGGACCTCTACGGCTGGCAGGCGAACGCCTCCCCCGACCGCCTCACCCGCCCGCTCGTGCGCCACGACGGGCGCCTCGTCGAGACCTCGTGGGACGACGCCATGGGGCGCGTCGTGGCGCGCACGCGCGAGCTGCTCGACGAGCAGGGGCCGAGCGCGCTCGGCTTCTTCACGTCGGGCCAGCTCTTCCTCGAGGAGTACTACACGCTCGCGCTGGTGGCCCACGCCGGGCTGCGCACCAACCACGTGGACGGCAACACCCGGCTGTGCACGGCGACGGCCGCCGAGGCGCTCAAGGAGTCGTTCGGCTGCGACGGCCAGCCCGGCTCCTACGCCGACGTCGACCACGCCGACGCGATCGCGCTCTTCGGGCACAACGTGGCCGAGACGCAGACCGTGCTGTGGACGCGCATGCTCGACCGGCTCGCCGGGCCGCGGCCCCCGGCGCTGCTCTGCGTCGACCCGCGGGCGACACCGGTCGCGCGGGCAGCCACGGTGCACCTCGCCCCCCGCCCGGGCACCAACGTGGCGTTGCTGAACGGCCTGCTGCACGAGGTCCTGGCGCACGGCTGGGTGGACGACGAGTACGTCGAGGCGCACACGGTGGGGTTCGCGGAGCTGGAGAAGCGGGTGGCGGCGTACCCGCCAGACGTCGTCGCGCGGATCTGCGACGTGCCGGAGCCCGACCTGCGCGCTGCGGCCGAGCTGGTGGGCACGGCGGAACGCCTGCTCTCGACCGTGCTCCAGGGGTTCTACCAGTCGCACCAGGCGACGGCGGCGGCCGTGCAGGTGAACAACCTGCACCTGGTGCGCGGGATGCTCGGCCGGCCGGGCGCGGGGGTGCTGCAGATGAACGGGCAGCCCACCGCGGAGAACACGCGCGAGTGCGGCGCGGACGGAGACCTGGCGGGCTTCCGCAACTGGGCGAACGACGCGCACGTCGCCGACCTCGCGCGGGTGTGGAACGTGGACCCGGACGACATCCCGCACTACTCCCCGCCCACGCACCTCATGCAGATGCTGCGGTACGCCGAGCAGGGCTCGCTGCGGCTGCTGTGGGTGCAGGCGACCAACCCGGCGGTCTCGCTGCCCCAGCTGGCCCGGGTGCGCTCGGTGCTCTCCCAGGAGCGCCTCTTCCTGGTGGTGCAGGACATCTTCCTGTCCGAGACGGCGGAGCTGGCCGACGTCGTGCTGCCCGCCGCCGCCTGGGGCGAGAAGACGGGGACGTTCACCAACGCGGACCGCACCGTGCACCTGTCCGAGCGCGCGGTGGACCCGCCGGGGGAGGCGCGGTCGGACCTCGACATCTTCCTCGACCTGGCCCGCCGCCTGGACCTGCGGGACAAGGACGGCGGCCCGCTGGTCCACTGGACCGACCCCGAGGGTGCGTTCGAGGCGTGGAAGGAGTGCTCCCGCGGCCGGCTCTGCGACTACAGCGGCCTCACCTACGCGCGGCTCCGCGAGGGCGGCGTGCAGTGGCCCTGCACGGCGGACGCGCCGCACGGCAGGGAGCGGCTGTACGCGGACGGCGCGTTCTGGGCCGCGCCGGACACGTGCGAGAGCTACGGGCGCGACCTCGTCACCGGCGCCCCCGTGGAGCCCACCGAGTACCGCGCGCTGAACCCCGACGGCAGGGCCGTCATCAAGGCGGCCGAGTACCTGCCGCCGCACGAGGGACCGAGCGCGGACTTCCCGCTGCAGCTCATCACCGGCCGCACGCTCTACCACTTCCACACCCGGACGAAGACCGGGCGGGTGCCCCAGCTGCGCGACGCCGCCCCCGACGTGTGGGTCGAGCTCAGCCCCGCCGACGCGGGGACGCTGGGCCTCGAGGAGGGCGACGTCGCCGCGCTCACGACGCCGCGCGGCGGGATCGAGGCGCGCGTGCGGGTCGGCGGCGTCAGGCGTGGCGTCGCCTTCGTCCCGTTCCACTACGGGTCCTGGGACACGGGCCCGCAGCCGGACGGGTCGACGGGCCGTGCCGCGAACGAGCTGACGCCCACGGACTGGGACCCCGCCTCCAAGCAGCCCCTCTTCAAGGCCGGGGTGGTCGCCGTGCGGAAGGTGCGCGACGGCGAGGGGCCCGCACCGGCGCCGACCACGACCGGCTCCGCGCCCGTGTCCGGGCGCGTCCCGCCCACCGTCGGCGGCGACCGGGCCCTGAGCGACGAGAGCCTCCCCGGCGGGACCGCGGACGGGAGCACACCATGAGGATCGGTAGCGCCCTGCGCGACCTGGAACGGTCGGAACGCGGTCTGGCCCGCGGCCTGGAGCGCCTCGCGGAACGCCATCCCGCCGAGCACGAGGTGGTCCACGTCGGCCGCGACCTCGCGGCCTGGTCACGCGCCCACGCCCTCGACGTGGCGGCTGCGGCGCGACGGTACGAGGACGCTCAGGACGAGAGCGACGAGCCCGGCGCGGGCCTGGGCCGCGAGCTCGGCGCGGCGCTCGGCGGTGCGCTCGACGACCCGCTCGGCGACCCGCTCGGCGACGCGGCCGCCCGGGCCGACGTCGGCGAGCCCGAGAGCGCCGAGACGGACGGCCTGGAGCTCCTGCACGACCTGCGCCAGGTGGCGATGCACGCCTACGGCGTCTCCACCGAGTGGGAGATGGTGGCGCAGGCCGCGCAGGCGGTGCGCGACCAGGACCTGCTGGCGCTGTGCCAGCGCTGCCACCCGGGCACGCTGCGCCAGCTCCGGTGGGCGAACGGGACGATCAAGGTGCTCTCCACGCAGGCGCTGACCTCGTGACCGCGCACCTCGCGTGCGGGCGTCGCCCGCACGTGCCACGGTGCCCGGAGAGCCGCGCGGTCCAGCCCCGGCCGCCGTGCTCCGGCGACAGGAGACGACCATGACGGACCAGCCCGGCTACGACCCTGCCGAGGACCCGGACGCCGACCCCGACCAGCTCAACCCCCGGACCGGCGGGTCCGCGGGCGAGGACGCCGGCCACGAGGACCCCCGGCAGGACCCGGACGCCGACCCTGACCAGCTGAACCCCCGGACCGGCGGGCAGGCCGGCCCGGAGTCCTGACCGGGCCGGCGCCGCTCACCGGTGCCGCTGCCCACGGCCGGTCACCACGGCCGGTCACGACTGCCGGTCACGACTGCCGGTCACCCGGCGTCGAAGCGGTCCTCGCCGTCCTCGTCGGGGTCGTCCTTCGGCTTCTCGCCGGGGACGGCCCCGACGTCGGCGGCCTCGCCGTCGTGCGCCGCCCGCTCGCGCTCGGCCTGGTGTCGCGGGTCGTCCTCGTCGGCGCGGCGTCGCTCGGTGGGGTGTTCGCTCACGGTGTCTCCTCTTTCTCTCGGTTCTCAGCTCTCGGGGAACGGGCGCACGGGCAGCGACCGCAGGGCGGTGGCCACGGCGTGCAGGTTGTGGGCCATGAGCCGTCCGGTGCGGTGGGACCACTCGTGGCCGTGCTGGGTGTCGGGGTAGTCGGGCCCCGGGCCCGGGCCCTGGTTCCAGTACGTCCACCCCTGCCCGGGGATCGTGTAGCCGAGGTCGGCCAGGGCACCGCCGATCTCCGAGATCACGTGGTGCGCGCCGTCCTCGTTTCCGGTGACGACGACGCCGGCCACGCGGTTGTAGGCCACCGGCGTGCCGTCGTCCGCGGTCTCGGACAGCATCGCGTCCATCCGCTCGAGCATGCGCTGCGCGACCGACGACGGCCGGCCCAGCCAGGTCGGGGTCACGACCACGAGGATCTCGGACCCCAGCAGCCGGTCGTGCACCGGGGGCCACTCGTCCCCGTCGCCGAGGTCGGTGACCACGCCGGGCGGGACGTCGAGGTCGACCAGGCGCACGTGCCCGACGTCGACGCCACGCTCCTCCAGGGCCTCGGCCACGACCCGGGCCAGCAGCTCGGTGTTCGAGGGCTCGGGGGACCGCTTGAGCGTGCAGCTGACGAACAAGGCCTTCATCGCGCTCCCCGTACCTCGCGTGGCGGCGGCCGCTCCTGGACCTCGCGCCAACGTAACGCGGGGCGCTCCTCCCCACCCGCCGGCCTCACCGCACCCCCGCGGCGGCGGGGACGACGAACCGCAGCCCGAGGTGGTCGACCGTGCACGGGAGAGGGTCGTGGGCGAGGTACCGCCCACGCTCGACGTCGAGGCCGAGGCCCGCGAGCCGCGCGAGCAGGTGCGACGCGACGAGGAGCACCACGTTGCGGCCCGGGCACGCCGCGGGGCCGCCGCTGAACGGCACGATGCCCCAGTCCGCGTCCGCCCTGCCGTCCCACCACGCCTCCGGCGCGAAGTCGTCGGCGAACGTCAGCCGGTCGGCGTCCCGGTGGAAGAACCCGCTCACGACGACGAGCCCCGTGCCTGCCGGCACGGTGGTCCCGCCCCAGTCGGTGTCCCGCACCGCGTCGCGCAGCACGGCGAACGTCGTCGGCCACAGCCGCACCGCCTCGAGCAGGCAGGCCCGGCCGTACGGCAGCAGCGCCGCCGGCTCGCCGTGGTCGGCCGCCAGCTCGTCCACCAGGCGGCCCCGGACGTCGTCGCGCGCGGAGGCGACGGCGAGCGCGCGCAGCGTGGTCGCGCCCGCGGCGTCGAAGGCGAAGAGCCAGTGCGGCACCTGCCCCGGCGCCTCGTCACGGTCGGCGTCGCGCGCCCGCCCCGCGAGGGACGACGACGGCGCCCGCGCCACGTGCTCGGCGACGCGCCGCTCCAGCTCGGACCGCAACCACGGCCGCCGCGGGCGGAACCACGACCAGTTGCCGTCGCGCCGCAGCGCGTTCAGGAGGTCCACGACCCGCAGGTCGTCCCGGGCCCGCGCCCCGAACGTCACCTCCAGGACGAGCCGCCACCACGTGTCGGCGAAGGTGTCCGCGTCGAGGGCGCCCGCGGCGTCGAGCTTCCGGCCGAGCTCCTCGGTCGCGCGCTCGACCGCCACGACGACGGCGGCACCGTCCTCGTGCACCGCGTGCGCGGCGTCGAGCGCCGCCTCGTTGAGAGGCCGTCGACGCCGGCGGTCCTCCCGCCCCGAGATCAGCAGCGCGCGCGGCTGGAAGTGCGCCAGCGCGCCCCGCTTCTCGTTCGACGCGGCCGTGAACGGGTCGGGCGTGCCCTCCAGCAGGCGCCGGACGTCGTCCGGCGCGGTGACCACGACGAGGCGGCGGGGCCCGAGCCGCAGCGCCAGGGGCGCACCGTCGTAGCGGTCGCGCAGGCCACCGAGCACCCGCCGGGCCTCGCGGTCGGTCTGCCGCCGTTCCGCCCAGGCGGTCAGCCGGGGTCGGCGCACGATCGCGCCCTGCGCGACCAGCGGCACGAGCACGGAGCGCAGCACGCGCGCCGTCTCGAGCGCGGAGAGCTCGACGGGGGCACGGGACACGACGGACCTCCAGCAGGTCGGCGGACGCCACGGCTCGACGCGTCGTCCCAGCCTCGGACGGTCCGGCGTGCCCCGCACCCGGACCTGCGACGGCGAGCACCCGGCGCCCGTCCTACGGTCGAGGGACGGCGTCGAGAAGGGGCGCCCGGCCGACGCACACGACCGACCCGGACCGCCGACGTCGTCCCGAGGAGGCACGATGCCCGCCCACCAGCCCGCGGACCCGCCCACCGACCGACCGCTGCCGCGCCTCGCCGCCGAGCTCGAGCGCGCGGAGCGCCTCGACCCTCTGGCGGGCCTGTACGACCGGATCTCGCGCACCGCCGTGCCCTCGCCGGGCCGGGTGCGCGACGAGCTCCGCGGCCGCTCCGTCGGCCATCCCGTGCACAGCGTGCTCACCGACCTGCCGATCGGGCTGTGGGCGAGCGCGGTCGCCCTCGACCTCACCCGCCCGAGCGGCCATGCGGACGCCGCCCGCCGTCTGGTCGGCCTGGGGCTGCTCGCCGCGCCGCCGACGGCCCTCACGGGGCTGGCGGACTACCGCGCGCTGAGCGTGTCCGCGCGCCGGGTCGCCGCCGTGCACGCGACGTGCAACGGCGTCGGCACCCTGCTGGCGCTCGCCTCGTGGCGCGCCCGGCGTCGCGGCCGCACCGGGCTCGGCACGCTGCTCAGCCTGGCCGGCATGGGCGCGGTCGGCGCGGGCGGGTACCTCGGGGGCCACGTCGCGCAGGCGATGCGGGAGCCCCGGCACGTCCCCGGGGCCCGCTGAGCGCGGCTACCGCGTGCGGCGCTCCGAGCGGTTCTGGAGCAGGTCGGCCATCGTCTCGGCGACCTGACGCATGTCGCCGTTGCCGTCGGCCGCGAGCTCGACGATCCGCGCCGAGATGTCGCGGAGCGGCAGGTTGGAATGGTTCGAGGCCTCCCGGAGCCACTCGAACGCGCCCTCGAGGTCCGTGCGGAGCGCGCACATGACGACGCCCTTGGCCTGCTCGATCGTCGCGCGGTTGGCTGCGGACGCCCGGATGCTCGCCGTCGCCCGCACGTCGGCGATGCGCGCGACCGCGGGGGTGACGTCGGTGAAGTAGCCGACCAGCTCGCAGACGGCGCCCGTGGCGTCCGTGCGCCCCACCCCCACGACGGCGAGAGTCCGCTCGTCACCGTGGGCGTCCATGATCCGGTGCACGCTGCTGAACGGCTCGCCGGTGGTGCAGGCACGTCGCAGCACCTGGCTCACGCGGTCCCGGTCGTCGGGGTGCTTGTGCGCCAGGATGAGCGAGGTGGTGGGGACGACGTCGCCCGGCTCGAAGCCGTGGATGCGGTACGTCTCGTCCGACCACCACCACCGCCCCGTGGCGAGGTCGTGCCGGTACCTTCCCACCGGATGGCTGGTGCCGAGGGCCAGGGTGCCCTCGATGTCCCACGAGGTCGTGTCGGTCATGTGGGTCCTCCCGTCGTGGCGGGTTCCGCCGCTGGAGATCGAGCCGCCTCATGACTCCCCATGACCGTAGCCCGCTTCCGTGCGGGTGAACAGCGCGGGTGCCGCGGACGACGCCCCGCCGGGTGGCGACCATGTCCGCGGAACGTGCACCATCGACGGTGCGGGGACCGTCCGCGGTCACCGCGGGCCGGATGTCCAGCAGCGCGGCACCCGGTTCCCCTGACCACGAGCTCGCGGTCGGTGACGATCCTGCTGGGCCCGCGGTCTGGCGGCGGGGCCGAGATCATGCCGACGGGTGAGCAGCCGGCCCCGGTGGTTCACTGGCCGGGTCGGTGCAGCAGCTCGCCGGCCGAGGGGCCTGGGCCCCCACGGCGGAAGGACGCAGCGGTGCGCGCACTGACCTGGCAGGGCAAGGAGCACGTCAGCGTCGAGGACGTCCCGGACCCTCGCATCCAAGAGCCGACGGACGCCGTCGTCCGCGTGACCTCCACCGCGATCTGCGGCTCCGACCTGCACCTGTACGGCGTGCTCGGGATGTTCCTCGACGCCGGTGACGTGCTGGGGCACGAGGCGATGGGCGTCGTCGAGGAGGTCGGGGACGACGTCGGGCACCTCGCCGTCGGCGACCGTGTCGTCGTGCCGTTCGGCATCGCCTGCGGGCGCTGCTGGATGTGCGAGCACGGCCTGCAGAGCCAGTGCGAGACGACGCAGGTCCGCGACCAGGGCAAGGGCGCGGCCCTCTTCGGGTACACGCGGCTCTACGGCCAGGTGCCGGGCGGGCAGGCGCAGTACCTGCGCGTGCCGCAGGCGCACTACGGCCCGGTCGTGGTGCCGGACGACGGCACGCCCGACGAGCGCTGGCTGTACCTGTCCGACGTCCTGCCCACCGCGTGGCAGGCGGTGGAGTACGCGGACGTGCCGGAGGGCGGCAGCGTCGTCGTGCTGGGGCTCGGGCCCATCGGCCAGATGGCGGCCCGCGTCGCCCTGCACCGCGGGGCCGGCACGGTGGTCGGCGTCGACCCGGTGCCCGCACGGCGCCTCATGGCGCAGCGGCACGGCGTCATCACGTTCGACCCGGGAGAGCGCGGCGTCCGCACGGCCGTGCGCGACCTGACCGACGGACGCGGGCCCGACGCGGTGATCGACGCCGTCGGGATGGAGGCGCACGGCTCACCGCTGGCCGAGACGACGCAGAAGCTCGTGGGCCTGCTGCCCGACGTCTTGGCCGCCCCGCTGACGGAGAAGGGCGGCGCCGACCGGCTCGCCGCACTCCTCGCCGCGTGCGCGCTGGTGCGGCGCGGCGGCACGGTGTCGCTGTCGGGCGTCTACGGCGGCGCCAAGGACCCGCTGCCGCTGATGCAGATCTTCGACAAGCAGCTCACGCTCCGTACGGGCCAGGCGAACGTGCGGCGCTGGACCGACGACCTGCTGCCCCTCGCCGCCGACCCCGCCGACCCGCTCGGCGTGCTCGACCTGCGCACGCACCGTCTCCCGCTCGAGGAGGCGCCGGAGGCGTACCGCGCCTTCCAGCGCAAGGAGGACGGCTGCATCAAGGTCGTGCTGGATCCCTGGGCCGACGTGTCCTGAGCACCTCGCGGGCCCGAGCGGACGTCATGTTACTAGTGGTAACATAGCCTCGTCGCCCCTCCCGGAGGTCCTCGTGCCACAGTCCCCCCGCGTCCCCGCCGCCGCACGGCGCACCATGCTGGTCGCGGCCGGGATCGAGATCGCCCGTGCCGAGGGCGGGCGCGCCGTGACCCTCGCGCGCGTCGCCGAGGCCTGCGGGGTGACCAAGCCGATCGCCTACCGCCTGTTCGGCTCGCTGGCCGACCTGCTCCTGCAGATGGAGCGGCACGTGGTGGCCGGGTACGAGACGGTCGTGTCCGACGCGCTGGATCGTGCCGCAGCCCGCGGCGCCTCCCGGCCGGAGCTCCTCGACGTCCTGGCGAGGGCCTACGTGGAGCACAGCCTGGGCGCGGGCGAGGTGTACGACACGGTGTCGGCCGCCCGCACGGCCGCGGAGGACGTCGAGCAGCACGTCTTCGAGCTGCCCGGCTCCGCGCCGCGCCTGGCGGAGGTGCTCGGCATCCCGGCGGCCCGGGCGACCGGTGTGCTCGTCATGTTCCTGGGGGCGGCCGACAACCTCGTGGCCGCCGTCCAGGCAGGCCTGCTCGACCGGGACGCGGCCGTCGACCACCTGGTCGCGCTCTTCGCCCCGCAGCTGCCGGTGGGCGACCGGCCGTGAGCACGCTCGCGGTGGTCGGCAGCGTGCTCGGGCTCGGCGTGGCCGGGCTCGACCCGTTCGGCGCGCTGCTCGTCGTCCCCGCGCTGGCCGCCGGCGCCCGGCGCCGCGTCGTCCTGCTCTTCTTCGCGGTGGCCTGGCTGACCACCGTGCTGACCGGCCTCGTCCTCGGCGAGTCCGTGCAGCACGTCGTGGCGTGGCTGCGCGACGCCCTGTCCGTCCCCGACCCGGTGCGCCTCGCAGCCCAGTTCCTCGCGGCCGTGGGGCTCGGCGTCTGGGCCGCGCGGCGCTGGGTGCGCCGGCACGACCCCGCGCCCGAGCGAAGGCGGTCCGTGCTGGCCGGCCCGGTGGCGATGTCGCTCGCGGGCATCTTCTGGGGCGTGTCCGCCCTGAGCGACCCGACGTTCTACGCGCTCGCCACGGTGGGCGCGAGCGCGCCCACGCTCCTCGCCGGCGCCGCCGTCTTCACGGGCTGGTTCCTGGTCAGCCAGGCGCCCCTCTGCCTGGTCGTGCTCGCCCTGGCGGCGGGGAAGGACTCGCCTCCCGTCCGGCGCGCGGTCACCCTCGCCCGGCGGGCGGCCCGGCCCGCCGGGTACGTCCTCACCGCCCTGCTCGCGACGACGGCCGTGCTGCTCGTGGCCAACGCCGCGACCTTCCTGGCGAGCGGTGCCTACTGGCCCGTGTAGTCCTCCCGGAACGCCCGCCGGCGCGCGTACTCGTGCAGGCGGTCGAGGGTGGCGAGCTGCCGCTGCGCGCGCTCGGCGAGCTCGCGGAACTGGGCGGGGTCGAGGCCGAGCTCTGCGGCGTGCTCCTCCAGCGTCTGCCAGCCGCCCAGCTTGCCCACGACGGCAGACCGCATGAGCTCGGCCTCCAGCACCACGGACATCGGCGACCGCTCCACCACCCGGCCGTTGAGCTTGAGCCGCCCGACCCGCTCGGCGACGCCCGCCAGGAGCTGGCGGTGGCGCCGCCGCGGGAGGCCGAGCTCCCGCAGGAGCCGCACGTACAGCTCCCGCTCTCCGCGGATCTGCTCCGCCACCTCCGTCAGCTCGGCGTGCAGCGGCAGGTCGCCGTAGTCGCCCACCATCCGCTCGATGCGCCCGAGGCCCGCCGTGGCGCCGGTGAGGTGGTCCGACAGGTACAGGCCGAGGAGCTCCCGGTCGACCTGCGGCGGCACCGCCGGGTGCGGGCCGCGCAGCGGCAGCGTGGACGCACCGGCGGGCCGGGTGGCCGACGGGCGCAGCGGCGCGGAGCCCAGCCCCCGCCCCTCGGCCATCCCCGCCACGACCTCCCGGAGCGCGTCGCCCGCCGACGTCCGCGCCCGCCAGCCGAGCTCCGTGAGCGCCCGCGTCGTGCCCATCACGGGAGCGCCCATGGCCATGTCCACCCAGCCCGGGTCGGCGGCGACGACACGCGCCGCGTAGCCGAGCGACACCGCCGCGCGCACCGCCGCGGGCGGCACCTCGACCAGGCGGCCGTGGTCCACGAGCCGCGCGACGTCGGCGCCGCGCAGCAGGTCGTCGGCGGCCACGTTGAACGCGCCGCGCGCGCGGCGCAGCAGCACGCGGAGGTAGGCGTCCGCGGCGTCGTCGGCGTGCACGGCCTGGAGCCGCAGCCCGGCGGGCAGCGGCAGCAGCGGCGGGCGGCCGAGGCGCAGCATGCCCACGGGCAGCACCTTGCCGACGAACAGCCGGGTCACCTCCGCGCCCGCGTCGCCCTGGAAGACGAGCGCGGTGCGCAGCCGCGCGACGGTGACCTCCGGGTGGTCGCGCTCGAGCTCGTCCAGCACGTCCTCCTGCGCGGCCTTGTCGACGCTGTAGTGGGACGTCGGGATACCGTCCGCGGGCCAGTCCTCGGCACGCGGCAGGTCGTCGTCGACCGGGGAGTACACGCCCACGGACGAGGCGACGACCAGGTGCGGCACGCCGGCCGCGACGACGGCGCGCCCCACCCGCCGGGTGCCCTCGACGTTGACGACCCGCAGCAGGTCCCGGTCGCGGTTCGGCTGGATCAGCCACGCGAGGTGCACGACCGCGTCGGCACCGCGGAACAGCTCGGCGAGCCGCTCGACGACGGCCTCCCCGTCGTCGTCCGCCAGGTCCAGGGCCGCCCACTCGGCGTGCTGGTACGGCTCGGCCGTCCGGTCCGGCAGCCGCCGCGCCACGCCCAGGACGGATGTCACCTCCACCTCGTCCGCCAGCGCGCGCAGGAGCGCGGTCCCGACGTTCCCCGTCTGTCCCACCACGACCACCCGCATGACCGACACCGTGGCACCGGAGCCCCGTGCCCGCAGACGGACGGCGTCGCCCCAGGTCGCGGATCAGCCCGCGAGCACGTCGTGGCCGCGGCCCAGCACGACGACGAGCGCACCCGCCACGAAATGGTCGCCGCCCGTCCGTTCCCGCGACTCGCGCACCACGTCCCGGAGCCGGTCGAGCGACCTGGCGAACCCGGCGCAGGGGTCGTCAGCGGAGTCGCCGTCCGTGTCGTCCGTGTCGTCCACCGGGTCGCGCAGGGCGTCGGCGAAGGACCGCAGCGCCGTCGCGAGCTCGGGGCGCAGCCGCGGTCCGAGCGCGACGTCGTCGCGCCCCGTCCGTTCACCGTCCACGAGCAGACGCACCACCTCGTCGACCACCTCCGCCGCCGCACCCAGCACCGCCGACTCACGGGCCTGCGTGCGCACCCGCTCGCCGTACCGCCGGGCCCGCAGGTTGCCCCGGGACGCCTCCCCGGAGTGCGCGACCGCCGCCCGGGCGCCCTCGATCGTCGGGTAGAGGGCGTGCCGCCGCCGTTCCCACTCGTCCGGCTCGAGGGGGCCCTCGTCGTCGAGCCAGTCCGCGAGGTCGTCGAGCTGTTCGACGAGGCTCGCGCGCAGCGCCCGGAGCGCGAGGTCCGACGGCGTGATCGGCAACGGCGGCCACAGGAGGTTCACCACGATGCCGATGCCCGCTCCCACCACGACCAGCCCGGCGAAGGCGCCGATGTACTCCGCGTCCTGGCCCTGGCCGAGGACGAGGACGAAGAGGGCGGAGTTGGCCACCCAGACCCCCGTGCCACCGAGCACCCGCCACCCCGCGCACAGGAGCGCCACGCCGACGACGAGCGCTACGGCCAGCGCGCTCGGTTCCAGCACGGCGTCCGCGGCGAGGGCGATCCCGGCGCCGAGGAGCAGCGCGCCGACGGTCTGGAGGGACTCCCGCGCCGACCGCGCCAGGGTGCCCGCCGTCGCGACCACGGCGCCGAGAGGCGCGTAGTAGGGATACTCGGAGAGCGGCGCGGGTGCGAGCACCCCGACCACCCAGGCCAGCGCCGCCGCCACTGCGCCCCGCAGCGCGAGCGACCATCGCGGGTGCCGGACCCAGACCTCGCGCAGGGCCGCGGAGCCGCGCCGCCACCCTCGGGTCATCCGAGTCCTGCCGGCAGCTCGGAGTACCCCGGCGCGAGGCGCAGGCGCAGCATCCCGTCGTCGGCGGAAGGGTCGCCCTCGACCGCCGCGACGTCCTCCCACCGCACGAGGAAGGTGCCGCGGTGACGGCGGCGCACGAGCTGCGGGATCGGCCACGGCGACCGCACGTCCGTGCGCTCGTACCCGTGGAACGACCCGGCCCCGCGCGGCCCGACCAGCACCCCGACCAGACGCGCGGCCCCGACGGCGTCACGCCGCGCCTGCGCGCTCAGGGGCGGGTCGTGCTCGGCCTCCTCGCGGTCCTCCCCGGCCCCCGGCCGGTCCTCCGGCTCGTCCACGACCCCGAGCGCCAGGCGGACGTCGACGACCACGCCCAGGGCCGCGCCGTCCGGCCCCAGCACGCGCGCGTCGAGGAGGTCGCCGACGTTCATCCCTCGGCCTCCGGGTCGTGCCGACCGCCGGGGACGCGCGCGATCAGCCGGTCGCGCACCCAGCGCTCCACCCACACGGCGTCGAGCCGGTCCGAGGGCACGGTGAGCTCGATCGCCGTCCCGACGTGCCCGACGTCGTCCCACGCGATGCGGGGCAGCCGGCTGTCGGGCACGCGGCCGCCGAAGAGCCGCGTCGCCAGCACGGGGCCGACCAGGATCGCCTCCACGTGCGTCTCCCGGCCCGCCTCGACCTCGCCCCCGTCCGGGCCTGCGAGGGCCAGGTCGTCGACCGCGCCGGCCGGCTCGCCGTCCGCGTCCAGCACCTGCCGGCTCAGCAGGTGCAGGCGGGCGTCGACGAGGCGCACCTCTCCCCTCGGCTCCGTCATGAGCCCGCTCCCGTCGCGATCATCAGGGGGATCGCCGCGACCGCCGCGACGACCACGATCACCAGGTACACCGTGCCCAGCGCGTTGACCACCCGCCCGTTGACGTGCTCGCCCATGTACTCCGGGTCGTTGGCCACGACGAGGATCGGCACGTACGTGAGCGGCAGCGCGACGGCGGAGAACACCACCGACATCTCCGTCACCGCGACCGGGTCCACGCTCGTCATGAGGATCCCGACGGCGAGCAGCAGCGCCACGATCATCGTGAGGTGGAAGCGCGCCGCCCGCGCCGGCCGGCGGAACTTGCCCCACGACCAGCCGAGGTACTGCGCCAGCGTGTACCCGCTGGACAGGGCCGTCTCCAGGGCTGCGCCGAACGTGGCGGCCACGATCCCCAGGATCACGACGGCGAGCAGCAGCACCCCGCCCGCCTGCGCGACCGGCAGCACGATCTGCGACAGCGACGAGACCTCGATGCCCGCGGGCAGCAGCACGACGGCGGCGCACGCCGCGATGGCGAGCGACAGCAGGCCGCCCAGGGGGAAGCCGAGCAGCACGTTGAGCCGGTTGGTGCCGAGGTCCTTGGCGGTCCATCGCTCCTCGACGGCCCCCGACGAGAAGAAGAACACCTCGTACGGCGTCATCGCCGCGCCGAACAGCGCGACGGCGTAGTACCAGTACGACGCCGGGTGCTCCGTGCCCGGCGGCGACGGCGGCACGGCCTGGCGCAGCAGCTCGCCCCAGTCCGGGCCGAGCTGGAACAGCGCGATCGCGAACCCCACGAGCAACAGCCCCATGAGGCCGGCGACGTTCTCCATGATCTGGAACTTCACGCGCCACAGCACGAGCCACACCGCGAGCGCCGCGACCGGGATCCACAGGCGCGGCTCCACGCTGCTCGCGAGGTGCAGGGCGAGCGCGATGCCCCCGACCTCCGCGGTGAGCGTGAGCAGGTTGATGGCGAACGACGCGAGGAGGTTCGCGCCCGCGGCCCGCGGCCCGAGCCGCTCGCGGATGATCTCGAAGGTGGCGCGGCCGCTCACCGCCGCGACCCGCCCGGACATGCTCGCGAACAGCACGATGCCGACCACGCCGAGCACCACCACCCAGGCGAGCGACATGCCGAACCGGGACCCGACGACGGCGTTGGTCACCAGGTCCCCGATGTCGACGAACCCGCCGATGGCGGTGAGGATGCCGAGCGCGGCGGCGAGCAGCTTCTTCACGGCCCGCCCGCCTCGGCCAGGGCGGCGTCGGTCGCGTCGAGGGCGGTCGCGAGCTCGACGAGGAGGTCGTCGGACGACGGGGGCACGCCGTCGGCGCCGGCGAGGTCCCCCCCGGACCGTGCGGCCACCCACGAGCGCGCCGCGACGACGGCGTCCGAGACGTCGCCCACGGCGTCCAGCCCGGTGGTCCGGCGCGCCGCCGTCGCGGCGTCGGGCGGCACCAGGGTCGTGAGCGCCGACTCGGCGTCGTCGAGCACGCGCAGCTGGTCCAGCAGCACCGTGTCGGCGACGGGTCCGGTGACCCGGCCCTCGTCGAGCAGGCCGACGGCGATCCGCGCCGTCTCCCCCGCGGAACCGGCCTCCGCGAGCGCGTCCGCCACCGCCGCCGTCGCCTGGCCGGGCTGCTGCCTGCTCGCGACGCACCCCGTCCCGGCGAGCGTGACGACGAGCGCGAGGCCGGCGGCCGCGAGCCGGCGTCGTCCTGTCTCCTGCGTCACGCCCCGATGATCAGCACGACCGGCCGTTGCCCGCACGTCGGGCCTGCTCAGCGGCGTTCCCAGCGTCCGTCCACCCCTCGCAGCGGATTCCCAGGGCGCCCCCAGTGCCCACCTGAGCGCGAGGTGTCCACTGGGTGTCCTTCCCACCCACGGACCACGACCGGTCCCTGATCTCCCGGAGCCCGCATGCCTCCCGCAGCCCTGTACGCCGTCGACCTCGTCGCCGTGTCGATCCTGACGTTCGCCCTCTACTTCCCCCGGCACCGCCGCCGCGACCTCGTGGTCGCGTACCTCGGCGTCAACGTCGGTGTGCTGGCGGTGTCGGCCGTGCTGGCGTCGACCTCGGTCGCCGCGGGCCTCGGGCTCGGGCTCTTCGGCGTGCTGTCGATCATCCGGCTGCGGTCCGACGAGCTGTCGCAGCGCGAGGTCGCGTACTACTTCGCCGCGCTCGCGCTGGGCCTGCTGGGCGGGCTGGGCACGTCGGCCGGCTGGCTCGGCGTCGCCGGGTCCGCGCTGATCCTCGTCGTCATGGCCGTCGCGGACCACCCGCGGCTCCTGGCGCGGCACGGGTCGCAGACGATCGTCCTCGACCGCGCCGTCGTCGACCGCGCCGAGCTCACCGCCCACCTCGAGACCCTGCTGGGCGCCCGCGTGCGGTCCGTGTCCGTGCAGGAGATCGACCTCGCCGACGACACGACGCGCGTCGAGGTGCGGTACGACCTGCCGCGCGACGGCGGCCGGCCCACCCGGCCGGTCGCCGTCCGGGACGACGCCCTGGCGGTGACCCGGTGACCGCCGGGACCGTCGTCGCCCACGGCCTGGCCGGCGCCGCGCCGGTCACCCTCGAGGAGCTCGACGCCACCGCCGCCCTCCAGACCCGCGTCGACCGCAAGTACGTGCTCACCCCCGCCGAGGTCGCGGCGCTGCTCTCCGCGCTGGCCGCGCACGGCCCGCGCGTGCTGGAGATCGACGGCGACCGGTCGTTCACGTACGCCTCGACGTACTACGACACGGCCGACCTGCTGACCTTCCGGCTGGCCGCGCGTCGCCGTCGCCGGCGGTTCAAGGTCCGCACCCGCACCTACGTCGACACGGGGAACGCCACGTTCCTCGAGGTCAAGACGCGCGCCGCCCGCGGCGTCACGGTGAAGGAGCGCCGCCCGTGGGAGCCCGCGACCCCGCTGGCCGGCGAGGGCCTCGAGTTCGTCGACGACCGCCTCGCCGCCGCCCGACTCGCCGCGCCCCCGTCGGCGCAGCTCGCCCCCGTGCTGCGCTCCGCCTACCGGCGCACCACCGTGCTGCTGCCCGACGCCCGCGTCACGCTCGACACCGGCCTGCGATGGCGGCTCGCCGGCCCCGACGGCGCCGCCCGCGGCGGCGGCACGGCCGACGTCGGCGACC
This sequence comes from Isoptericola sp. NPDC060257, assembly GCF_042726645.1. Lineage (NCBI taxonomy): Bacteria > Bacillati > Actinomycetota > Actinomycetes > Micrococcales > Promicromonosporaceae > Isoptericola > Isoptericola sp. NPDC060257. The sequence goes on along the minus strand of NZ_JBHXAW010000011.1, from coordinate 13,225 downwards.
TCGTCGTCGTCGAGACCAAGGCCGGCACCGCGCCGTCGTCCGCCGACCGCGCCCTCTGGCGCGCCGGCCACCGCCCCGACCGCATCTCCAAGTACGCGACCGGGCTCGCGACCCTGCGGCCCGACCTGCCCGACCACCCCTGGCGCCGCCTGCGGCGCGAGCGGCTCGGCGCCGCCTGACCCCGACCCCTGCCACCCCTCCCACCACCAGCGAAGAGGACCCGAACCATGCGCATCCCCCGACCCCAGACCCTCTGGACCCGTACCGTGGCGCTCGCCGCCGCGGGCAGCCTGACCGTCGGCGCGCTCGCCGCGTGCAGCGCCGGCTCGACGACCGCCGCCTCCGACGGCTCCGGCACCACCACCGCCCAGGTGTCCGCGACGGACAACTCGGGTCGTTCCGCTCAGGACGTCCTCGCGGAGAACCTGTCGTCCGAGGACACCGCCGCCCTGGCCGACGCGACGTGGGACACGGCCGACGAGGTCGCCGTCACGCTCGACGGCGACTCCGCCTCGGTGTCGGCGGCGGCCTCCGGCGACGGCGTCACCGTCGACGGGTCGACCGTCACCATCACCGAGCCGGGCACGTACCGCGTCTCCGGCACGCTCGACGACGGCCAGGTCGTGGTCGACTCGTCGGCCGACGGCGTCGTGCGGCTCGTGCTGGACGGCGCGGACGTCACCAGCTCCACCGGCGCCGCGATCGACGTGCGGGACGCCGACCAGGTGTCGGTCGTCCTCGCCGACGGCTCCACCAACCGGCTCGAGGACGCCGCGGAGTACGCCGACACGACGTCGGACAACGCCGCCAACGCCGCGCTGTACTCCACGGCGGACCTGGCGGTCTCCGGCGGCGGCGCGCTCGACGTGGTCGGGAACGCGAACGACGGCATCACCGGCAAGGACGGGCTCGTGATCGCGAGCGGCACCGTCACGGTCGACGCCGCCGACGACGCGATCCGCGGCAAGGACTACCTCGTGGTCAGCGGCGGCACGATTGACGTCACCGCCGGCGGCGACGGGCTGAAGTCCGACGCCGACGACGACGTGACCGCCGGGTACGTCGCGCTCACCGGCGGCGACGTCACCGTCGAGGCAGGGTCCGACGGCGTGCAGGGCTTCACCGACGTCGCGATCACGGACGGCACGCTCACCGTGACCGGCTCCGAGGAGGGCGTCGAGGCCGCGACCATCGCCGTCTCCGGCGGCGACACCGACATCACCTCCACCGACGACGGTCTCAACGCGACCGTCAAGGAGGCGGAGGACGACACGACCACCGAGGACGGCGCGACCGACGACACCACGGACGGCACGACCGACGACACGACGACGGAGGACCAGCAGGCGCAGCCCGAGCCCCCGGCGGACGGCGAGATGCCGACCGGCGAGCCGCCCGCCGACGGCGAGATGCCCCAGGGCGAGGCTCCCCAGGGCGGCGGCGGCGGGGGCGGCGGCATGGACGCGGTTCAGGAGGGCGCGTCGCTGACGATCACGGGCGGCACGCTGCACGTGGACGCGGAGGGCGACGGCCTGGACTCCAACGGCGTCACGGTGGTCAGCGGCGGCGACGTCGTCGTCGAGGGCCCGACGAACGGCGGCAACGGCGCGCTCGACTCCGCGGGCGGCAGCACGGTCTCCGGCGGCACGGTGCTGGCGGTCGGGTCGGCGGGCATGGCCGAGGCCTTCGACGAGGACTCGACGCAGGGCTGGGTGGCGCTGACCGCCGACGCCACGCTGGAGGCCGGCACCGAGGTGGCGGTCGTGGACGCCGACGGGACCGAGGTCGCGACGATCACGCTGTCGAAGACGGCCCAGTCGGTCGTCTACACCGGCCCGGAGATCACGGACGGCGACACGTACACGCTCATCGCCGACGGCGACGAGGTCGGCACGGCCACGGCCGGCGAGGAGCCCGCCGGAGGGATGGGTGGCCCCGGGGGAGCCGCTCCCGGCGGCTCGACCGACCAGGGCGCCCAGTCCGACCAGACCGACGAGGGCGGTCAGTCGTCGTCGACCACCACCAGCTGACGGCGAGGTGGTCCGGACCCTCGTCCTCCCCCGCAGGACCGGGTGGCGGCGGCCGCGGCGACGTACGCTCGAAGGCGTGCAACCCGTGCCCCGTCCGCTCGCCCCGACGTACCAGGACCGGCGGTGGGAGCTCCCGCCCGACGCCGTCGTGCACCACGGCACGATCGACGACGCGGTCCGCCTGCTCCAGGGCCGCACGGTCACCGCGCTCACGGGCGCGGGAGTGTCCACGGACTCGGGCATCCCGGACTACCGCAGCCCGGACTCTCCGAAGCGCGCGCCGATGACGTACCAGCAGTTCGTGGCCGACGAGGCGTTCCGCCGCCACTACTGGGCGCGCAACCACGTGGGCTGGCAGGTGGTGCACCGCACGGAACCGAACGCGGGGCACCGGGCGCTCGCTCGGCTGGAGGAGCGCGGGCTGGTGCGCGGCGTCATCACGCAGAACGTGGACCTGCTGCACGAGGACGCGGGCTCGCGCCACGTCATCGACCTGCACGGCCGGTACGACCGCGTCATCTGCCTGAGCTGCGGGCGGGTCATCAGCCGCGCGCACCTCGCGGAGCGGCTCGACGCGCTCAACCCGGGCTTCGTGGAGTCGGTGCTCGACGACGGCGCCACGGTCGCGGACATCGAGACCGCGCCCGACGCGGACGCCGTCATCGAGCAGACCAGCCACTTCGTGCCGGCGCCGTGCGAGTTCTGCGGCGGCGTGCTCAAGCCGGAGATCGTCTACTTCGGCGAGAACGTGCCGCGCGAGCGGGTGCAGCGCGCGTACGCCCTGGTGGACGACGCCGACGCGCTGCTCGTGGCGGGCACGTCGCTCACCGTGATGAGCGGCCTGCGGTTCGTGCGGCACGCGGCCAAGGCCGACAAGCCGGTGGTCATCGTCAACCGCGGCGAGACGCGCGGGGACCCGCTCGCCACGCTCAAGGTGGACGACGGCGTCACCGAGACCCTCGTCGCGCTGGCCGACCGGCTCTGACGGGCCGGACGCGGCTACGGCGCCGAGACGAGGCGGCAGCCCCGGACGCTCTCGGCGTCGATCAGGCTCCCGTCGCCGCCGGGGACGACGGGCAGCGCGCCGCGCCCTAGCCCGCCGAGGTAGACGGCGGCCTCGGTGCCGGCCTCGGCGGCGTCGGCCTTGCGGCGCCGCACGTCGATCCGGGTGACGGTCACGGGGTGGTCACCCGTCGGCAGGTGCAGCACCGCGGGCTGACCGGTGCGCACCCGCCCTGACGCCACGGTGCCGGTGAACACGTGGCCCCGCGTCGGGACGGCGAAGACGGTGTCGACCAGCAGCTCGAACGGCTCGACGGGGCCGGGCGGAGCCGGCGTCCGGCGCGAGAAGATCCCCATGGCCGACGACGATATCCGCCGCGCGGAGGTGCCCGGGGCCCGCGTCAGCGCACGAGGTACGCGACGTCGCCGTTGGACGACCGGACGTCCACCGTGCGGTCCGCCTCGGGGTCGGTGGGCCCCTCGGTGGTCTGCTCCCCGTTCGACGTCTCGATCGTGAGCCGCACGGGCTCGCCGTCGCCGACGACGGTGACGTCGCCGTTGCTGGACTCGGCCCGGACGTCGCCGGTCACGCCGGAGACGTCGACCCGGCCGTTGCTGGTGTCCGCGTCGAGACTGCCCTCGACGCCCGTCACCTCGATCGACCCGTTCGACGAGGTCGCGACGACGTCCCCCACCGCGCGGTCGACGACGACGTCCCCGTTGCTCGAGCCGGCATGAAGCCCGCCGGCCGCGCGCGTCACCTCGACGTCGCCGTTGCTCGACCGCAGCTCCGCTCCCCCGGTGACGCCGGACGCGACGACGTCGCCGTTGGAGGTGCGCACCACCAGCGTGGTGCCCGCCGGCAGCGTGACGGCCAGGTCGCCGGCGCACCGGCCGGGGACCCACCGCAGGCCCTCGCACTCGTGCCGCACGGCGAGCCGGTCGGCCCCCTCGTCGGCGCTGTAGGTGGGGCTCGTGAGGCCGGTGCGTGCGATCGCGTCGACCTCGACTTCCCCGCCCTCGACGGCACGGACCGTGACGTCGCCGTCGGCGACCAGCTCGACGGTGCCGGCCGCCGCGTACGTCTCGTGCTGCGTCGTGGTGCTCGCGACGGCGCGGTCCACGAGGAACAGCGCGCCCCAGGCCACGGCGAGCAGCCCGACGACGATGCCGGTCACGAGCAGCGCGCGCCCGACGGGGCCGCGGTGCGGCTCCTGCGGGGCCGGCGGGGCGGGCACGGTGGGTCCGACGGTGGGTCCGGTGGCGGTCATGGTCGTGCTCCGTTCTCGTCGAGCCACCGCAGCACGGCGAGCACGCGGCGGTTGTCGTCGGCGTCGGGCGGCAGCCCGAGCTTGGTGAGGATGCTGGTGACGTGCTTCTCGACGGCGGGCATCCCGACGACGAGGCGGTCCGCGATCGCGGTGTTGGAGCGGCCCTCGGCCATGAGCGCGAGCACCTCGCGCTCGCGGCGGGTGAGCTGGTCGAGGTCGGAGCGGCGGCTGCGGGCGATGACCTGCGTGACCACCTCGGGGTCGATGACGGTGCCGCCGCCGGCCACGCGGCCGACGGCGTCGAGGAACGCGTCGACGTCGGCCACCCGGTCCTTGAGCACGTACCCGAGGGCGTGCGCGCCGCGGGCCAGGAGCTCGGACGCGTACCGCTGCTCGACGTACTGCGACAGCACGAGGATCGGCAGGTCCGGGTGCAGGCTGCGCAGGTGCAGCGCGGCCCGCAGGCCCTCGTCGGTGTGCGACGGCGGCATCCGGACGTCGGTGACGAGCAGGTCGGGCAGCGCGGCACCGGGCCGCGACAGGGCGGCGACCAGCTCGTCGGCGGTGCGGTGGCCGGTCACCGTGTGGCCCTCGGCGGCCAGCAGCCGGGTCAGGCCGTCCAGGAGGAGCACGGAGTCCTCGGCGATCACGATGCGCACGGCACCTCCACGGTCAGTCGGGTGCCCGCGCCGGGCGGGCTGTCGAGCTCGAAGACGCCGTCGAGCGCGGCGACCCGCCCGCGCAGGCCCGCGAGGCCGCTGCCGGGCGACGGCTCGGCGCCGCCCCGGCCGTCGTCCTCCACGACGACGCGCAGGCGGGCGTCGTCGTCCCCACCGTCGTCCCCACCGACGTCCACGACGTCGGCACGCACCCGGACGGAGCGCGCGTCGGCGTGCTTGGCCACGTTGGTCAGCGCCTCGGCGACGACGAAGTAGGCCGCGGCCTGCGCTGCGGAGCCGGCCCGGGAGACGTCGGGGGACGCCTCGACCCGCACGGGGACCGGGCTGCGCGCCGCCAGCGCGGACAGGGCGGCGTCGAGCCCGCGGTCGGACAGGACGGCGGGGTGGATGCCGCGCACGAGGTCGCGCAGCTCGGCGAGCGTCGCCTTCACCTCGCCGTGCGCGTGCTCGAGGGCCGCGGCGGACGCGGCCGGGTCGTGCTCGGCGAGCCGGCGGGCCACGCCGAGCTCCACCCCGAGCGCGACGAGCCGCTGCTGGGCACCGTCGTGCAGGTCCCGCTCGATGCGGCGGCGCTCGGCGTCCGCGGCCGCGACCGCCTGGGTCCGCGTCTCGGTGAGGACGGCGGCGCGCTCGGCCGCCGCGCTCGCCGCGTGCTCGGCGTCGCGCGCCCGGGCGCGGGCGAGGTCCGCCGCGGACGGGCCGAGGCACGCCCGCGCCAGCGCCAGGACGAGGGAGGTGCCCGCCTGGGCGGCGGCGGCCCCGAGCCACAGCAGCAGCACGGCGCCGACGGCGCCGCCGACCAGCGCGACCGGCCACGCCAGCCCCGGGGCGCCGCCGGCCGCGCCGACCCCGCCCCGCGCCATCACGACGACGAGCGCGACCGCGCCGGCGACCAGGGCCACCACCGCGGCGAGGAACGCCGAGGACACCAGCATCGCGGCGAGCGCGTACCCCGCGGCCGCCCACGCCCGCCCATCGCGCAGCGTATGACCGAGGCCGGCCCACGACCGCGGCAGGCCGGGCGCGGCGAGTGGCGGGCCCGCCACGACGACGCCGGTCTGGGCGGCGAGCCGCTCCCGCTCGAGGGCGCCGAACCAGCGGGCGACCGGCAGCGTCGCGCCGAGCGCGAGCAGGCCGAGCCCGAGGGCGGGCACGAGGACCGACGACACGAGCACCAGCACCCACACGACCACGCCGACGCTCGCCAGCCACACCGTCCCCACGGCGAGCTGCGCGACGGCGCGACCCGTGGCCGGGTCGACGGGCGCGCGCAGCAACGCGGCCCGCGAGCTCAGGGCCGGGGCGGCGTCCACGCCGCGGGCGGCGGCGTCCGTGCTGGTCATGACGTCGAGACTAGGCTGCGTCGTATCGGCCGGACAGTGCGCGCACCCACGTCGTGACGGTAGGGAGATCCCACCCGGAGGGCGCCCGCGGCGGCCGGAGGGAGGCAGCATGCTGGACGCCGTCGTGGTCGGCTCGGGGCCCAACGGGCTCGCGGCCGCGGTGACGCTCGCCCGCGCGGGGCTGTCGGTGACGGTCCTGGAGGCGAACGAGACCGTCGGCGGGGGCGCCCGGACGCTCGCTCCCGGCGACGACGGCGACGGCGACCTGGTCGCGGGAATGCCCGCCGGCGTCGTGCACGACCTGTGCTCGGCGGTGCACCCGATGGCGTGGGCGTCGCCGTTCTTCCGCGCGTTCGACCTGCGGGCGCACGGCGTCGAGCTCCTCACCCCCGAGGTCTCCTACGCGCAGCCGCTGCCCGGCCGGCGGGCCGCCGTCGCGTACCGCGACCTGGAGCGCACGGCCGAGCGCCTCGGGCCCGACGGCGCGGCGTGGCGCTCCCTGCTCGGCCCGCTGGCCGCGCGGTGGGAGGCCGTGGTCGCGGTCGCGCTGGGCGACCACCGGTCGGTGCCGCCCGGGGTGCTCGACGGCGCCGACCCCGTGCGCGCGACGCTCGCCGCCGCCCGGTTCGGCCTGGGCCTCGCGGAGCAGGGCACGGCGGCCTGGGACGCCCGGTTCTCCGGCGAGGCGGCGCCCGCGCTGCTCACCGGCGTGGCCGCGCACACCATCACCCGGCTGCCGTCGCTGTCCGGCGCCGGCACCTCGCTGCTGCTCGGCGCCCTGGCACACGCCGCCCCCGGCCTGTCCGGTGCTCGGCCCACCGGGGTGCGCCCAGCGTCCGACGGCGGGTTCGACGGCGGCTGGCCGGTCCCGCGCGGCGGGTCCGGGGCGATCGTGGCGGCGCTCGTCACGGACCTGGAGGCGCACGGCGGCACGGTCGTGACGGGGCACCGGGTGCGCTCGCCGGCGGACCTGCCCGCCGCACGCGCCGTCCTGTTCGACACGACGCCCCGCACGCTGCTCGACGTGCTGGGCCCCGCCGTCCCGCCGGGCCTGCGCCGCGCGCTGGGGGCGTTCCGCCACGGGAACGCGGCCGCCAAGGTGGACTACGTGCTGTCCGGCCCGGTGCCCTGGGCGGAGCCGGAGGTGGGCCGCGCCGGCACGGTGCACGTGGGCGGCACCCGGGCGGAGATGGTCGCCGCGGAGAACGAGGTCGCCGCGGGCCGGCACGCCGAGCGTCCCGTGTGCCTGGTCAGCGATCCCACGGTCACGGACCCGTCCCGCCGGGTCGGCTCCGGGACGGGCGAGCTGCGGCCCCTGTGGGCGTACACCCACGTGCCCGCGGGGTCCGACGTGGACGTCACGGAGACCGTCACCGCCCAGATCGAGCGCTTCGCGCCGGGGTTCCGCGACGTCGTCGTGGCCAGCCGGGCGATCCCCGCCGCCGCCATGGCGGAGCACAACCAGAACTACGTCGGCGGGGACATCTCCGCCGGCGCCGCGACGATGTGGCAGATGGTCTCCCGCCCGACGCTGCGTGCGAACCCCTACCGCGTGGCCGGGGGCGTCTACCTCTGCTCGGCGTCGACCCCGCCCGGCCCCGGCGTGCACGGCATGGGCGGGTGGCACGCCGCGCGACGCGCCCTGCGGGACGTCTTCGGCGTCCGCGCCGCGGCGCTCTGAGGCGCGCCGGTCCCGTCCCCTCCGCCCGCCACCTCCGCACGGCCGGCCGGCCGGGCCCGTCAGGCCGGGGCGTCCGCCCAGCGCGTGGTGCGGGCCCGCAGGTCCGTGATGCCGACCCGGCCGGTCGGCGAGAGGGTCGTGACCCGGCCGCGGGCCGCCCACCGGCCGGCGTAGCGCTCCGCGAGCGCGGCCTCCGCGGCGACGTCCCCGGCGTCGGCCGCGACCAGCAGCGCGGCGACGTCGTCGGCCAGCGCGTCCAGCTCGTCGGACGACGGCTCGGGCGACCGCTCGCCGCCGCTGTCGGGCACCTCCTGCGCCCAGAGCTCCGCGACGCCGGGGACGTCGTCCGGCGTCCCGCCCCAGACGTCCCACAGCAGCACCTCGTCGCGCATCCGGTGCGCCAGCTCGAGCAGCACGTAGCCGCGCACGAAGTCCTGGCCACCCAGCTCGGGAAGCTCGGGCGCGACGCCGTACGACGCCGGGTCCACCTCGCCCGCGCGGATCGCGCGCCACACCTCCGCCGCCGTGGGGAAGGGCGACGCCGGGCCGGTGGGCAGGTCGCGAGGGTCGAAGCCCCACGAGCCGTCGTCCGACAGCTCCGGGTCCCAGCGCACCCAGCGGCCGTCCTCACCCGTGCCGCCGGCGTCCCAGTGCTCCACCACCACGTGGTCGTGGAAGAACGGGGGCTCGAAGTAGCCCGCGAACCCGATCCGCGACCGCGCCGGCACGCCGTGCTCGCGCAGCACGCCGAGCGAGAACAGCGTGTGGTCGCGGCAGCAGCCGGCGACCTGCTGCGGCAGGTCGCGGGGCGCGGCGAGCGGGCCCGGCCGGCGGGCGACGGCGGTGTCGAGGATCGTCGCCAGCCACCGCTGGTCGATGTCGGCACGCTGGGCGTCGGCGAGCGCGGGGCTGCCCGCGCGGTAGTGCACGATCGTCGCGCACGCCGCCGCGGAGACGGCGGCCGCGTCCGGCGCGACGGCCCGGAGCAGGGGGGCGTGCGCGCCGGGGTCGGAGTACGCGCTGTGCCGGGCGTACTCGGCCGGGGTGGGTGCCGCCGGGGTGGGTGCCGCCGCGCGTGCCGTCGTGTCCATGCCCTGCTGACCTCCGTCGTCGTGGGGACTCATCGGCCCGCGCGGACGTCGTCGTCAGCGGCGGGACTCGAAGAAGTCTCGCAGGATTCCGCCGCACTCGTCCTCGCGCACGCCGCCGACCACCTCGACGGCGTGGTTGGCGCGCTGGTCGCGCACGAGGTCCCACACGGAACCCGTGGCGCCGGCCTTGGGGTCCCAGGCGCCGAGGACGAGCCGCCGCACGCGCGCCGCGACGAGCGCGCCCGCGCACATCACGCACGGCTCGAGCGTGACGACGAGCGTGCAGCCCTCGAGCCGCCACTCGCCGCGCGTGGTGGCGGCCTGCCGCAGCGCGAGCACCTCGGCGTGCGCCGTCGGGTCCCCGGTCTCCTCGCGGCGGTTGCGGCCGAGCCCGACGAGCCGGCCGTCCGCGTCGACGACGAGCGCGCCCACGGGGACGTCGTCGCTGGCGAGCGCGTGCGACGCCTCGTGCAGCGCCAGCCCCATGAGCGCGTCCCACACCGCGCGCCGCTGGCTGACCGTGTGCGGCGGGAACTCGCCGTCGGCCCAGGGCAGCGCCAGGCCGGGCCGGGCGGGGCCGGCGGGCTCGGCGTCGGACGTCATGCCCGCCAGGCTAACGGCCCCGCGAGCTGTCAGGGCCACAGCCACGTATACCGTGCGCTGGCCCTGACAACTCGCGGGTACCGTGGGGCCATGCGCCTGCACGTCGCCGACCACCCGCTGGTGGACCACAAGCTCACCGTCCTCCGCGACGAGAACACCCCGTCGGCGACGTTCCGTCTCCTCGTCGACGAGCTCGTGACCCTGCTCGCCTACGAGGCGACGCGGCACGTGCGCACCGAGCCGAAGGAGATCCGCACCCCGGTCACCACCACCACGGGCGTGCGCCTCAGCGACCCGAGCCCCATCGTGGTGCCGATCCTGCGCGCCGGGCTGGGGATGCTCGAGGGCATGACGCGGATGATCCCGACGGCGGAGGTCGGCTTCCTCGGCCTGCAGCGCGACGAGTCCACGTACGAGGCCGTCACGTACGCGAACCGCCTGCCCGACGACCTCACGGACCGGCAGGTGTTCCTCCTCGACCCGATGCTCGCCACCGGCGGCACGCTCGTCGCGGCCATCGACTACGTGCTGGAGCGCGGCGCCCGCGACGTCACCGCCGTGTGCCTGCTCGCCACCCCCGAGGGCCTGAAGGTGCTCGACGACGCGATCGGCTCGCGCGTCGACGTGCAGATCGTCGTGGCCGCCGTCGACGAGCGGCTCAACGACCAGAAGTACATCGTCCCCGGCCTCGGCGACGCCGGGGACCGGCTGTACGGCATCGTCTGACCGGTCCGGGCCCGGGAGGGCTCAGCGGTACTCGCAGTCCCCGATGCGCTCCCAGGTCCGGCCCCAGCCGTGGCTCCGGGCGTGGTCTCCGTCCTGACGCTTCTGGGCGCTGTCCGCGCCGTCCTCCTGGGCGCCGCGGCCGACGTAGCGGTAGTTCGCGCCGTGCCACGACGCGACGTCGCCCACCTCGTACCCACCGCTCCAGCGGACCCGGTCCGCGCACCAGCCGGTCGTGCCCGTGAAGGGGTCGACGGCGAGGTCGGCGGACCAGTCGCCGGCGCGCACGGTGTACCTGGCCCCGTCGCGGCCCCGCACGGTGCCGCCGTCGGCGGTCAGGCTCTGGCGTGCGGGCACGGTCACGTCGACGGACGCGCCGTTCGAGCCACGCACCGCGAAGTCCTGCGGCACCGACGACCCGGTGTTGTCGAGCACCACCGCCACCGCCCGGGTGGACGTCGAGCGCCACCGCCCCTTCTCCACCTGCACGGCGCCCGGGTCCAGCCGCGCCTGCGGGTCGACGACGACGCACGACACCGCGCCGTGGTCGAACGTCCGCTCGACCGACCGCGTGCGCTCCTCGATCTCGCGGGAGAGCCGCACGGTGACGTGGCCGGCGTCCGCCGTCAGCCCGCCCGGGGAGGTACGGAGCGTGACGGTGGAGCCCGGCTCGACCGACGTCCCGTCCCCGTCCCCGAGGGCCGCCTTCCACGCGCCGCCGCCGCGGTTGCGCACGTCGACCTCCACCTGCGCACGGTCGTCGACGCACCGGGTCACGGTGGACACGTCCACCGAGCCGGGCCAGGCCACGGTGGCGCAGCTCTCGAAGCCGGGCACGTCCACCGTGGCGAGGTCGCGACCGTCGGCGGTGACCGCCAGGCTGCGGGTGCCCCACGGCACGGCCATCGTGAGGGTGCCGGTGGCGCCGGCTGCGAGCGTCGCGGAATCCCCGTTCCCGGCGCGGTCCGCCGCCGCGAAGCGCACCGCGTGCGTGGAGCCGCTGTTGTCCACGGGGACGGCGACGGTGCGCCACGACGTGTCGGCGGAGGCGTCGAACCGGCACTCGGCGGCGGTGAGCGTCACCTGCCCGCCGACCGTGGGCGCGAGCGTCGCGGCGGCGTACGACGCCGTCGGGGCGACGGCGGGCACCACGCCCTGCGCGGGCTCGTCGTTGTCGCGGTCGGCCACCCAGCGGTACAGCTGGAACTCGGCGGCGCCCGCGGAGAGCGAGGTGCGGTCGGTCGCCGCGACGAACGTGGCGCTCTCCCCCGGCGCGAGCCGCTTCGGGTCGGTGCTGACGCCGGCGGCGGTCATCCCGACCCGCATCGCCTCGTCGCTGGTGTTGGTGAGCGTGCCGCGGACCTGCAGGCGGCCGTCGACGTTCACGGTCTCGGCGGTCTTCGAGACGGCCCAGCTCGGGTCGTAGCACTCCGCGGAACCGTGCGTCCCGGCGGGCACGCTGGTCCGGTAGGTCTCGCCGCCGAGGGTCGTCGCGACCGTCCACGTGGCGCCGCCGGCGGGGACCCGGAGCCCGTCGGGCACCCGCACGGTGACCGACGCCCCCGGCGCGACCTCCTGCGCCGCCGCGGCGCTGTCGCCCGCGGCGTCGAGCCGCACCGCGAGGCTCTGGTCGGTGAGGTTGACGTACGTTCCCTCGACCACGGCGGAGGCCGTGGCCACGCCGCCGACGGCGGCGCACCGGGCCTCGACCGCGCGTGCTCCCGAGGCCGCGCCGGCCCAGGACTGCGCCACCGTCACCGCGGCGTTGCCGCCCACGGTGTGCGGGGAGCCCGGTAGCTGCGGTGCGGCGGAGACCGTCATCGGCCCCGGGGTGGCCGAGCCGTCCGCGACGACGCGCAGCCGGACGGACCGCTGCTCACCCGGCGCCAGCGGGGCGGCCTCGGGCTTGGCCACGCAGGTCCAGACGGCGCCCTGGTCGCCGCCCGTGCCCGGCACGCAGGCGAGGTCGCCGTCGGTCGTGACCGGCCTCAGCCCGGCGGGCACGCCCAGCTGCACCGACCAGGCGGCGGCGGGCTGGTCGCCGGTGTTCCGCACCGCGACGGGCACCCAGGCCGCGCCCGGGTTCGAGACCGGGACGGCGTCGCCGCTGGAGGCCGTGAGCTCCGCGCCGTACGGCCGCACGGTGGTGGGCGGCAGGGCGATGTTCTCCCGCCCCACGCCCTCGGCCCAGACCGCGGCCCCGATCGCGTAGCTGCCGCCGGCGTGCGCGCGCACCGGCACCGAGACGTCGCGCGACGTGCCCGGCTCGAGGGTGCCGACCGTGCAGCGCGCCGTCCGCCCCGTGGTGTCCCCCGGCGTGCACGACAGGGCGTCGGCCGCGAGCACGTCGCCGACGGACGCGCCGGCCGGCGCCTGCGGCATGGCCAGGTCGACGCCGGCCGGGAGCGCGACCTCGACGACCGTCTCGCTCGCCGTCGCCTTCCCCGTGTTGGCGACGGTGAGCACCAGGGGCTGTGCGGTGCGCGGCTCGAGGGAGGCACCGGCGGCCGTGACCGTCAGGTCCGCGACGGGGCCGAAGAGCGTGGTGCCGAGCAGGTTGACCGGGCTCGTCGGGTCGGTGCTGGGCTCGGTCGGCTCGGCCTGCTCGTCCGGCTCGTCCTCGGCGGGCTGCACCGCGCCCTCGCCCGGCTGCTCCCCGGGCGGGTTCCACGGGGCGCCCTGGACGGTCACGGGCGCCTGCGGTGCGGTCGTGGGCGGCTCCTCGCCGCCGCCGAGCGCGTTGAGCACCGTGACGACCCCGACGGTCGCGACGGCGACCGCGCCTGTCTCTTATACACATC
>NZ_JBHXAW010000010.1:0-33407 GCF_042726645.1 Isoptericola sp. NPDC060257 | reverse complement strand
GAAAAACCTCGATCTGCACCACGTCGTGCGAGCGGAAGCGCCGCATCCCGGCCCGGCCGTCGGCGTCGGCCACGAGGTCGACGCGGGTGCGGTAGCCGAGCCCGCCGCGCTCGTCGTCCCCGGGCGCCCCCTCCACCACGACGTCGCGCTCGAGCCTCGCGAGCCGCTGCAGCTGCTCGGCGAGGACGGCGGCCTTCCAGCGGCGCTGCGCGGGCAGCGCCACGTGGGCGAGCTCGCCGCCGCCGACGCCGCCCGGGCCGGCCTCGGGCCAGGCGGACGGGACGCGGTCCGGCGACGCCTCGAGGACGTCGACCGCGTCGGCGCGCCAGAATCGGCTGCCGGTCTCCGTGACGCGTGCGCGGACGCGCTCGCCGGGCAGGGTGTGGCGCACGAAGACGACGCGGCCGTCGAGCCTGGCGACGCAGTGCCCGCCGTGCGCGACGGGGCCGATCTCGAGCTCGACCTCCCGGCCCACCTCCGGGTCCGGGGTGGTGGGACGAGGGCGCGGCGCGGAACGGCGAGGTCGGGGCATGGGCACCATTCTCCCCCGCGCGCGGCAAGGTCGGCACACGGTCAGGACACCGGTCGGGACACCGGTCGGGACACCCGTCAGGACACGGTCAGAACCGCGGACCGCGGGGCGAGGTCCCCTCCAGCCCGGTCTGGCCGGCCGACGACGAGAGCTGCCACGGCACCGACGCCACCACCACGCCGGGCGTGAACAGCAGCCGCCCCTTGAGGCGCAGGGCCGACTGGTTGTGCAGCAGCTGCTCCCACCAGTGCCCGACGACGTACTCGGGGATGTAGACGACCACCAGGTCGCGGGGCGAGTCGCGGCGCACGGAGCGCACGTACTTCAGCACCGGCCGGGTGATCTCCCGGAAGGGCGAGTCGAGGACGCGCAGCGGCACCGGGAGGTCCAGCGCCTCCCACCGCGCGCGCAGCTCCGCGATCTCCTCGGCGTCCACGCCGACGGTCACCGCCTCGAGCACCGACGGGCGCGACGCCCGCGCGTACGCCACGGCGCGCATCGTCGGCTTGTGGATCTTGGAGACCAGCACGATCGCGTGGACGCGGCTGGGCAGGGCACGTGCCCCGGCCACGTCGTCGAGCTCGAGCTCGGTGCGCACCCGGGCGTAGTGGGCGCGGATCGCCTTCATCAGCGCGAAGAGTACGCCCATCGCCAGCAGGGTGATCCACGCGCCGTGCGTGAACTTCGTCGCCAGCACGATGACGAGCACCGTCGCCGTCATCACGAAGCCGACGCCGTTGACGATCCGGGAACGCTGCATGCGGGCGCGCTCGGCGGGGTCGGGCTCCTTGCGAAGCGCCCGCGTCCAGTGCCGCAGCATGCCGAGCTGCGAGAGCGTGAAGGACACGAACACGCCCACGATGTACAGCTGGATCAGGCGCGTGACCTGCGCGTCGAACGCCACGATGAGGACGATCGCCGCGACGGCGAGCGTGATGATCCCGTTGGAGAACGCGAGCCGGTCGCCGCGCGTGTGCAGCTGGCGCGGCAGGAAGCCGTCCTTGGCGAGGATCGAGCCCAGCACCGGGAACCCGTTGAACGCCGTGTTCGCCGCGAGCACGAGGATCAGGCCGGTGACGATCGAGATCGCCACGAACGCGGGGGTGAAGCCCTGGAAGACGGCCTCCGCGAGCTGGCTGAGCACGGGGTGCTGGTTGTAGTCGGACGGCAGCGGCTGCCCGCCGGCGGTGAGCTGCTCGTGCGCGTCCTCCACGTACTTCACGCCGGTGGCCTGAGCGAGCAGCAGGATCGAGATCATCATCGTGGCGGAGATGCCGCCCAGCAGGGCCAGGGTGGTGGCCGCGTTGCGCGACTTGGGCTTCCGGAACGCCGGGACGCCGTTGCTGATCGCCTCCACGCCGGTGAGGGCCGCGCAGCCCGAGGCGAAGGCCCGGGCCAGGAGGAACGCGCCCGCCAGGCCGGTGAGCCCCTGGTCGAAGCCCGCCTCGGGGGTCATCTCGAAGCCGGCGCTCTCCGCCAGCGGCAGGTCGCCCGCGAAGAACCGGATCGCCCCGACGACGGCGAGGAGGCCGACGAGGGCCATGAAGCAGTAGGTCGGGATCGCGAAGACCGTGCCCGACTCGCGCACGCCCCGCAGGTTCATCACGGTGAGGATCACGACGACCGCCACGGCGAACAGCACCTCGTGGCCGCGGAGGAACGGCAGGGCGGAGGCCGCGTACTGGGCCCCCGACGAGATCGACACCGCCACGGTGAGGACGTAGTCGACGAGCAGGGCCGACGCGACGCCGATGCCGGCCGACGGCCCGAGGTTCGTCGTCGCCACCTCGTAGTCGCCACCGCCGGAGGGGTAGGCGCGCACGTTCTGGCGGTAGGACGACACCACCACGAGCAGCACGACGACGACGCCGAGGCCCACCCACGGGGAGATCGTCGTCGCGGCGATGCCGGCGACCGCCAGGGTCAGGAGGATCTCGTCCGGTGCGTACGCGACCGACGACAGCGCGTCGGAGGCGAAGACCGGCAGGGCGATCCGCTTGGGCAGGAGGGTGTGCCCCAGGTTCTCGCTGCGCATGGGGCGCCCGATGAGGAGCCGTTTGGCAGCGTCCGCGATGTCCGACACGTCGAGCAATGCTATGCCCGCCGCGCCCCGCGGGCGCGCGCGTCCCGTCGCGATGCCGGCGCGATGCCGGCAGCGGTGCCGGCGGCGATGTCGAGGGGCCCCGCGAGGTATAGCGTTTCGCCCGTGCACTTCGTGATCATGGGCTGCGGCCGCGTCGGCTCGACGCTCGCGCAGACGATCGAGTCCCACGGCCACTCCGTGGCCGTCGTCGACCAGAACCCCGACGCGTTCCGCCGTCTGCCGGCCGGGTTCTCCGGGCAGAAGGTGACGGGCGTCGGCTTCGACCGCGACACGCTGGTCCAGGCGGGCATCGAGGACACGTACGCCTTCGCCGCCGTGTCGGACGGCGACAACTCCAACGTGCTCGCCGCGCGCGTCGCGCGCGAGACGTACGGCGTCGAGAACGTCGTGGCCCGCATCTACGACCCCCAGCGCGCGGAGATCTACCAGCGCCTCGGCATCCCGACGGTCGCGACCGTGCGCTGGACGGCCGACCAGGTGCTGCGCCGCATGCTCCCCCTGGGCGCCACCGACGAGTACCGCGACCCCTCCGGGCAGGTGCGCCTCGCGCAGATCGACTACCACCCCGGCTGGGCCGGCCTGACGGTGCACCGCATCGAGGAGGCCACCGGCGCGCGCGTCGCCTTCCTGTCGCGCTACACCGACGGCGTCCTGCCGACGGCCGGCTCCGTGCTGCAGGAGAACGACGTGCTGCACGTCCTCATGCGCGCCGACGACGCGGCCGCCGTCGAGCGGGTCCTCACCCACGAGCCGCGGCAGGAGGAGAGCTGATGCGCGTCGTCGTCGCCGGGGCAGGGTCGGTCGGCCGGTCGATCGCCCGCGAGCTCCTCTCGCACGACCACGACGTCGTGCTCATCGACAAGAACCCCGCGGCGATGCGGGTCGCGCAGGTGCCCGAGGCCGACTGGCTGCTCGCCGACGCCTGCGAGCTGTCCTCGCTCGAGGCCGCGGACGTCACGAGCGCCGACGTCGTCGTCGGCGCCACCGGCGACGACAAGGCGAACCTCGTCTTCTCGCTCCTGTGCAAGACGGAGTTCGGCGTGCCCCGCACGGTGGCGCGCGTCAACAACCCGAAGAACGAGTGGATGTTCGACGGCTCCTGGGGCGTCGACGTCGCCGTGTCGACCCCGCGGATCATGACCGCGATGGTCGAGGAGGCCGTGGCGGTCGGGGACCTGGTGCGGATCTTCACCTTCCACCAGTCCGGCGCGGACATCGTGGAGGTGACGCTGCCGGACGACTCGCCGCTCGTGGGCGCCCGCGTCGGTTCCGTCGTCTGGCCCACGGACACGGTGCTCGCGTGCATCGTGCGCGGCGCGCAGCCGCTGGCGCCGACCGTGGACGACACGCTCGAGACCGGCGACGAGCTGGTGCTCGTGATGGGCAGCCAGGCGGACGAGGAGTCGCTCCAGCACCTGCTCAGCCACGGCGCCCCGGCCGTCCCCGCCATCGCGGCGGGCGACCCCCTCGTGGCGCCCGAGCTCGCCGCGGTGGACGGCCTCGACGACGAGCCCGGCCCCGGCGACGACGAGGGACCTGGCGACGACCGCTAGGCGCCGGGTCGGGCCGGCTCGTCCGCGTCGGCCGCGGGCCGGCCGGAGTGCGCGCCGCGCACGACGACCCAGGTGAGCCAGAGCACCAGGCCCCAGAGCGGGACGCCCAGCACCAGGTGGGCGGTGCCCAGCCAGCCGACGCTGTCGGCGAAGTACAGCGGCACCTTGACCGCCAGGCGCACCGCGAACAGCCCCGCCCAGAACCACGTGGCGAGGGTGTAGCGCCGGACGAGCTCCGGGTCCTTGCGCCACGCGACCAGCGCGGCGAGGGGGCTCGGGCCGGCGTCCGGCGCGGTCGCCCCGGGCGCGGCGGTCTCGGGCGAACCGGTGCCGGCGGGCCCGTCCTGCGGCTGCTCGTCGTCGGCGTGCCGGGCACGCTCGGCGGCGACGTCGGCGAACCCGCCGCGCACCGCCTCCACCACGAGCCCGACGACGGGCCAGCGCACCGCCAGCGACACGAGGATGGCCGCGAGGTAGGCGGCGTTGGTCCACAGCCCCCACACGTAGAAGTTCTGGGCCTCGCCGGACCTCCACGCCCAGAACACGCCCACGCCGATGCCGAGCAGCCCGCCCAGGGCCTGCGTGATCGGCGTGCGCTGCGCGAGCCGCGCCACGACGGCGACGAGGGCCGCGCCCACGGAGGCGATCAGCGCCCAGGTCAGCGCACCGCGCTCGTCGCCGCCCATCGACGCGACGACGTAGATGACCACGAAGAGCAGGCCGGGCAGCACCGCCTCGACCACGCCGCGCACACCGCCGACGGCCTGCCCGAACGAGAACGAGTCGCCCGTGACCGCCCGCACGCCACGCCCGTCCGCCGCGGGCACCGCCGACGTCACGGGCTCCGTCGGGCCGGCCGGCTTCCCCGCCGCGGGGTACCCGTCGCTCACTCGCCGGCCCGCGCGCGCAGCTCGTACCGCGGGTTGAACATGGTGCGCCGCCCGTCGATGTCGCACACCAGGCCCTCGACGCGGATGCGGCGCCCCGGGTCGATCCCCGCGATGGCCCGGCGCCCGAGCCACACGAGGTCGAGGGAGCCGGAACCGTCGTACAGCTCGGCCTCCACGGTCGGGACGCCCTCGCGGGGGCGCAGCACGACCGAGCGCAGCACGCCGGCCGCGCTCGCCCGACGGCGGTCACCCAGGTCGGCGACCGGCGTGCAGCCGCGGTGGGCCGCGGCCTCGTGGCGCTCCTCGTCGGCGGCGACCTCGTCGGCCGAGGCCAGCGCGTGCCGGACGGCGGTTCGCAGGGACATCAACAGCTCCAGGCTGGTGGACGAGCCGGCCTCGCGGCCGGGTCGCTCACCGGATCTCGGTGATCTCCGGCCCGCGGGTCAGCGGGTCGAACGACGGTGTCTGCGGCGCGGCGCCCTCCGGGCCCGCGGTGGCGTCCCCGCCCGGCGCATCGCCCTGGCGCGCGCTCTTGGGCAAAGTCAGCGTGAGCAGGTCGCGCGGCGGGCGGGGGTTGCCGTCCCGCACGACGACGACGTTCGCGAACACGGACTCGAGCTGCTTCGCGGCCTCCGGGTCGACCGCGGCGCGCCCGGACAGCACGCCGCGCAGGAACCAGCGCGGCCCGTCCACGCCCACGAAGCGGGCGGGACGCACCGCCGGCTTGCCGTCGGGCCCGGTGGCGGGGATGCGCGCGATGAGCTCTCGCCCGAACGTGCCGGGCACGTCGTCGACCGTGCCGCCCTGGCGCGTGATGGACGACCCGATCTCGGCGCGCACCTCGTCCCAGATGCCCTCCGTGCGGGGCGCGGCGAACGCCTGGACCTGCAGGCCGGACCCGTTGAGCGTCGCGGACACCCCGGTGACCTTCTGGGTCTTCTTGTCGACCTCCATGCGCAGCTCGAGGCCGGGCAGGACGGGCAGCCAGACGGCGCCGAGGTCCACGCGCGGGCCCATGCCCGTCACCTGGGTCGAGTCGAACGGGCCGCGCTCGGGACGCTCCCCCGCGGCCCCGTCGGTTCCCCGGTCGGTGGCGGCGTCGGCGCCGGTGGCGGGCGCCGCGGCCTCCGCGGCCGCGGGCTCGCGGGCCTCGTCGGTCGCCTTCTGCGACGCGTTGCGCCGGAACAGCCCCACGGAGGATCTCCTTCTCGTCGTCCTGCTCGCCCGGCGGCCGGACGAGCCCTACCCATCTCCCACAGTAGACCGGTTCGCGCACGCCTCCGGTCCGCGCCCGGGGGCGTCAGCCGCCGGCGAAACCGCCGCTCGAACCGAATCCACCCGCGCCGCGGTGCGACCCGGGCAGCGTCGTCGCCACGAGGAAACGGGCGTGCTCCACCCGCTGCACGACGAGCTGCGCCACGCGGTCGCCCCGGCGCAGCCGCACCGGCTCGGCGACGTCCGTGTTGAGGAGGATCACCTTGATCTCCCCCCGGTAGCCCGCGTCGATCGTGCCGGGGGCGTTCACCACGGTCACCCCGTGCTTCGCCGCGAGACCGGAGCGCGGGTGCACGAACGCGGCGTACCCCTCCGGCAGCGCGATCGCGACGCCGGTGGGGACCACGACGCGGCCCTGCGGAGGAATCTCGACGTCGACCGTGGTCACGAGGTCCGCGCCCGCGTCGCCCGGGTGCGCGTACGCGGGGGTCGGGACGTCGTCGAGCAGGGTGACGAGGACGTCGACGGTGCTCGGGTCCGTGCTCACGTGGCTGGCGTCGTGGCTCGCGGGCGGCGTCACGGGCTGGCTGGCGGTGTCAGGCACCCGGGAAGCGTAGCCGACCCGCGGACGGCTCACCGGCGTCGCCCCGACCGGGCGGATCCGTGCCGCGGTGCTGGGATGATGGGCCCATGAGCGAGCACGCGGCCCACCCGCCCACCGTCACCGGCCCGGTCTTCCGGGAGCGGCTGTCCCCCGGGCCGGCGGCCTGGTGCGGCGCCGTCGGGCTGGGCGTCATCGTCGGGGTGACCCTGTGGCCGCTGGCGCACGCGGTCGGTGCCGTGGTCGGCCTGCTCGTCGCGGCCGCCACCCTTGCGACCCTCGTCGCGACCGCGCCCGTGATCGAGGTGGCCGACGGGCGGCTGCGCGCCGGCAAGGCGCAGATCGCCGTCGACCTCCTGGGCGAGGTCACCACGATGGACGACGCCGAGGCGATGCGGACCGCCCTCGGCCCCGCCCTCGACGCGCGCGCGTTCGTGTGCCTGCGCGCGTGGGCGCGCACCGGCGTGCGCGTGGACCTCGAGGACCCGCTCGACCCGACGCCGTACTGGCTGCTGTCGACCCGGCGCCCGCAGGAGCTGGCCGCAGCGCTCGCGCGCTGAGCGCAGGCGCCCGGCCACGTCGGCACCGTCGTCGCCGCCCCCCGGAACGACGAAGGCCGTCACGTCCTCGACGTGACGGCCCGTGTCGTCCGTGGTGCTGGCGCCCCGACCTGCGGTCAGGCGGCGCACTCCGTGCAGATCATCTGGCCGTTCTTCTCGTAGGCCAGCTGGCTGCGGTGGTGGACGAGGAAGCAGCTCGTGCAGGTGAACTCGTCGGCCTGGCGGGGCAGGACGCGGACCGCGAGCTCCTCGCCGGACAGGTCGGCGCCGGGAAGCTCGAAGCCTTCCGCGGCCTCCGTCTCGTCCTCGTCGACGACACCCGACGACTTGTCGGAACGACGCGCCTGGAGCTCCTGGATCGAGTCCTGCTCCACGTCCTCGTCGTTCTTGCGGGGGGCGTCGTAGTCGGTTGCCATCTGTGTGGTCACGCTCCGTGGTGTCGGTATCGGTACGCGCTGATAATGCTCGGTGACCAGGTTTTGTTCCCGGTCGGCCCACGGATTGTGCACCATTTCGGGCGGGCGCGCGACACCACGCGCTGTTCCTCGTGTCACAGCGCGACGATCGGCCGCTGACCTGCGACGACGCACCGCCACGATGCGCTGTCCGCCCTCGGCGTGACGGTCGGCCTGACGCAGTTTTTCACCCTGGCGCCCGGGCGTGGAACGACCGAACCTCGTCAGCCGCTCAGCCGCGCGCGGCGTCGTCCGGACGGTCGGCGTCGGCGTCCTCGAGCAACCGGACGAGCTCCGCCACGACCGGGGTCGCGCCCGCGACCGTCATGGCGGTGCCCGGGCCACGACCGTGCAGCCCGCCGACCCACGCCCCGGCCTCCGCGGCCACGAGCGCACCGGCCGCCAGGTCCCACGGGTTGAGCCCGCGCTCGTAGTAGAGGTCGAGCGCTCCCTCGGCGAGCAGGCACAGGTCGATCGCGGCGGACCCGATCCGCCGGATGTCGCGCACCCGGGGCAGGACGTCGACGAGGACCTCGGCCTGCCGGGCGCGCCGCTCGGGCGCGTACCCGAACCCCGTGCCGACCAGCGACCGCGACAGCGCGTCCGGCCGGCGCACGCTCAGCGGCCGCCCGTCGCGCTCCGCCCCGCCGCCCCGGGCCGCTGTCCAGGTGCGCCCGTCGACCACCGAGTGCACGCAGCCCGCGAGCGCCGTCCACCGCCCCGGGTCGGCGGGACCCGCCACGACGGCCACCGAGACGGCATAGGATGCGACGCCGTACACGTAGTTGACCGTGCCGTCGATCGGGTCGAGCACCCAGGTGAGCCCGGACGTCCCCGGGACGTCGTCGCCCTCCTCGCCGAGGATCGCGTCGTCGGGCCGATCCGCGGCCAGCCGCCGGCGCAGCAAGGCCTCGGCCGCGCGGTCCATGTCCGTCACCGGGTCGACGTCGGACGACTTGGTCGCGGCGACCTCGACCCGCTCCGGGCGGCCGTCGCGCACCAGCGCCCCCGCCTCGCAGGCGAGGCTGCGGGCCAGCGCCCGCAGCGCCTCGACGTCGACGCCGACCTCGAAGTCGGTGCCGGTGTCGCTTCCGTCGGTCCGGTCCCCGGTCGCCGCTCGTTCGTCCACGGCCTACATCTTGCCCGACCGCCGCCCCCACCGGGCGGTCCAGCCGGGGCCGGGGTGCGGCACGGTCCACCCGCGCGCGAGCGACGCAATGCGGAACCCGAAGACCAGGACCACCACCCCGAGGGCGGTCCACACCTGCAGCAGGTCCTCGTGCCACAGCACCGCGGTGAGGCCGGCGCCGACGAGCGCGGGCACGGCGTAGAGCTGGCGGTCCGCGAACACGAGCGGCACCTCGCCCACCAGCACGTCCCGCAGGATCCCGCCCCCCACGGCGGTGAGGACCCCGACCACGACGGAGGCGAGGACGCCCGCGCCGAGGTCGAGCGACTTCGTGGTCCCCTGCAGCACGAAGAGCGACAGCGCGGCGGCGTCGAGCACGAGGATGGAGCGCCGCATCCGCTCCAGGCCCGGGTGGAAGAAGAAGATGATCACGCCCGCGGCGAGCGCGGCCAGCACGAGCCGCCAGCTCGAGATGCCGACCGGGGGCGTGTCGCCGATCAGGACGTCGCGCAGGATCCCGCCGCCGAGCCCGGTCACCCACGCGAGGACGAGGACGCCGAACGCGTCGAAACGCTTGCGCACCGCGGCGAGCCCTCCCGAGACCGCCGCGACGAAGACGGCGACGAGCTCCAGGTAGGAGACGGGGCCGGAGGTGAACGCGTCCACGGGACGCCATCCTCCCAGGCCCGCCCGCCCGGGGCGCGCCAATCGACGGCACACCGACGCGCCTGCGCGGCGCCGCCCCGCGCCGATGGCACCCTCGAACAGGCGGACCCGCCCCGACGGAGTTCCCGAGGGCGACCTGTGAGGGAGGAAGCATGGCCGAGCTCGAGCTCGTGAGGCTGCACGAGGACGGTGAGCGCCTGGTCCTGCGCGGCCCCGACGGCACCGAGAGCACCCTGCCCATCACGGAGGCTCTGCGCGCCGCGGTGCGACGCGACCGACCGCGCACGGAGGCGCTGCGCGCCCAGGCGGCGACGACCCTGCGCCCGCGGGACCTCCAGGCGCGCCTGCGCGCGGGGGCGTCGGTCGAGGAGCTGGCCGAGGAGTCCGGGCTCCCGGTCGAGCACGTGCAGCGCTACGAGTGGCCCGTGGCCGCGGAGCGCGACCACGTCATCGGTCAGGTGCGCGCCCACCGGCTGCCGGGCGACGACGAGACGACGACGCTCGGCGAGGTCGCCGACACGCGACTGGCTGCGAGGGGCGTCACGGCCGACGAGGCCCGCTGGTCCGCCCGCCGCGACGGCACCGCGCCGTGGGTGGTCGAGGTGCGGTTCTCCGCCGGCGACCGCGACCGGTCGGCCCGTTGGACCTTCGACCCCAAGGGCCGCGTCGTGACACCGCTCGACGACGAGGCGCGCTGGCTCGGCCAGCCGGACGACCCGGTCTCCCCCGACGTGCTGGGCGTGCCCTCGATGAGCGGCCGGACCGCCGCCCCCCGCCGGCACCCCGACGACGACACCACGGCGCTGCTCCTGGACGACCTCGCCGGCCGGCGCGGACAGCGGCCCGGCGACCGCCGGAGGGCGCCCGCCCGCGCGGCGGACGACGTCCCACCCCCGCCGGAGCCGGTCCCCGTCGGCCACGTCAGCGCTCCCCCGGCCGACGTGTCGACCGGCGCACCGGAGCCGGAGCCGGAGCACGCCGACCTGGCGGGCGCGAGCGTCGTCGACCTCGGGTCGCGCCGGGCGGGCCTGCGCCCGACCCCCGACCGCTCGACCCACCCGTCGTCCGCGCGCCGGCCGTTGCCGGGGGTGCTGCCGCCCGACCAGGACGACGACGGGTCCGAGGAGGCCGGCGGCGCCGCGGACGCCCACCAGGACGGTCACCAGGACACCCGTCCCGACGTCATCGACGACGCGCCCGCACCCAGCGGTCCGCCCGCGCAGGGCGCCGCCGGGCCGCAGCCCGCCGCACCGGCGCCCCGGAGCGACAAGCCCGCGGGCGGGCGACGCCCGGGACGCAAGGGCCGTGCGCAGGTGCCGAGCTGGGACGAGATCGTGTTCGGCGGCGGCCGCCCCTCGTCCTGACCGCGGCGCGACCTCGGGCCCGGTTCCGGCCGACGGCTACGCGCCGTCGCCCAGGTCCAGCTGGTCCGTGACGGCCGCGCGGCGGCGGGCGTCGGCCTGCGTCATGCGTCGCATGTGGTGCCGCCGGCACAGCACCTCGTACGACACCGGTCCGCCGTCGGGCGCGCCCGCGACGTCGCCGACCACCACCTGGTCGCCCTCGACGACCATCACGCCACCGACGGTGCGCGCGTTGTGGGTGGCCCGCGCGCCGCACCAGCACAGGGAGCGCACCTGCAGCTCCTCGACGCGGTCCGCGAGCTCGATGAGGCGGGCCGCGCCGGGGAACAGCCGGGTGCGGAAGTCGGTGGTGATGCCGAAGGCGAAGACGTCCAGCTCCACCTCGTCGACGAGCCGGGCGAGCTGCTCGACCTGGGCCGGGGAGTAGAACTGCGCCTCGTCGCACACGAGGTAGTCCACGACGCGACCGGCCTGCCGCTCGGCGGCCACGACGTCCCAGAAGTCGGTGTCGTCGGTGACCTCGCGGGCGTCCACCTCGAGCCCGAGCCGCGACGACAGCCGGGACGTGCCGGCGCGGTCGTCGCGGGTGAAGATCAGCCCGGTCCGCCCGCGCGCCGCGTGGTTGTGGTCGGTCTGCAGCGCCAGCGTCGACTTGCCGCTGTCCATGGTCCCGGAGAAGAAGACGAGCTCGGCCATGGGCCAGATCCTGTCAGACCTCGCGCCTCCCCGGCGTCGTGCGCCGCGCTACTGGCCCACGCGCCCGTCCACGCACTCCCGCAGCAGGTCCGCGTGCCCGCAGTGCCGCGCGTACTCCTCGACATGGCTGAGCAGCAGCTCCCGCAGCGAGATCGCGCCACCCGGCTCCGCGCCGAGGTCGGAGAAGCCGGCGTTCGTCGCGCCGAGGTCGTCGATGCCGTCGACCATGCGGTCCGTGGCGGCCATCTCCTCGCGCCAGTGCCGGAACGCCTCGTCGACGACGGCGGGGTCGGCGACGGCGCCGTCCCAGTCGCCGTCACGGTGCGTCTCGCTGCGGTACAGCCACGGCGCGTCCTCGCCGGTCATGATGCGGCGCACGTGCCGCTCGTCCTCCGTGAGGTGCCGCACCAGGCCCAGCAGCGACATCGTGGACGGCGGCACCGAGCGGCGGGCGAGCTGCTCCGCGTCCAGGTCGGCGCACTTCATCTCGACGGTCAGCCGGTACGAGCGCAGCGCGTCGAGCAGGATCGCCCGCTCGTCCACCAGCTCGACGTCGCTCTCCCGCGGGTCGTCGTCGGGGTCCACCCACATGTCCGGGTACACGGTGGCGCGGGTCCACCGGGGCGCGGGGTCCTGGCCGCCCTGAATGAGCTGCTCCATCTGGGCATCGTGGCACCCGGCACGCGAGCGCGCCACGACATTCGGCGCGGCGCGCGCCCGACCCGAACCGCGACGACGCGCGCTACGCCTGCGCGACGAGCAGCGGCACGACCATCTCCGCGGGCGTGAGCGACCCGTGCACGCCCGGCATCTCGCGGGCGCCGGACGGGTGCAGGCGCGAGTCGACCACCGTCGCCGCTCCGCGCGCCGCGACCAGGACGTCGCCCACGGCGGGGAGCACGTGGTCGGCCACCGGGCCCAGCCAGCCGGCCGCGACGGCGTCGTCGCGCAGGACGACGAGCGCGTCGTCGCCGAGCACCGCGGCCCAGCGCGCCGCGACGTCCCGCGGGTCGGCGCCGGGCGCGACGTACACGTGGCCGGCGCGCGGCTCGCCGCCGAGGAGCGCGACGTCGCGCGCGAGCTCGGGGTGCGCGGCGACGTCGTGCTGGCGGGAGAGGTCCGCCGTCACCTGACCGTGGTCGGCCGTGACGACGACGAGCGTGCCCTTCGGTACGGAGCGCACGAGGCGGCGCAGCTCGGAGTCCGTCTCCTCGAGGGCGTCGCCCCACTGCCACGACTGCGGGCCGTGCTGGTGGCCCGCCTTGTCCACGGCGCCGTGGTAGAGGTACACGAGGCCTGGCGCGCGCAGCTCACGCACCGTGACGCCCACCTGGGCGTCCAGCCCCTCGGCGGCCAGGTAGCGCGGCCCGCGCAGCGCCGCGCGCGTCATCCCGGAGCCCGCGAACCGGGCGGGACCGGGCGAGGTGACGCGCACGCCGTCCCGCACGAGCGTCTCGAGCACCGTGGGCTCGCGCTGCACGTCCTCGGGCTCGGCACGCATCGGCCCGGAGAGCTTGGTGCGCCGGTACGGGTCGGACTGCTCGGTCCAGGACACCGTGGTGGCCAGGCCGCCCGTGGCGGGGTTGCGCTGCGTGTAGCCCAGGAGCCCGGTACGCCCCGGGGCCGTGCCGGTCCCGAACGTCGCGAGCGCCGCCGCCGTCGTCGAGGGGAAGCTGGACAGCACCGACCGGCCGTCCGCGGCCAGCGAGCGCAGGAACGGGGCGTGCCCGCCGCGCTCGGCGAGGTTGGCCAGGCCCAGGCCGTCGACGAGGACCACGACCGCGCGCTGCACCCCGGACGGCAGCCCGAGCGCGTCGCGGCAGTCCGCCGACCGCAGCCCGGTCGCCGTCGTGAGGTCCGCCCCGAGGGCCCCCGCGACGGCTGGCAGGACGGCGGCGAGCGAGCCCGTCCCGTAGGAGGGGGCGAGGAGGCCGTCGGGCAGCGCGAGGGTCGCCGTCATCGGGCGGCGCGCCCGCCCGTCCCGGTCGCCGCCGACAGGGAGCGCGAGAACGCGATCGCGCGGCGCAGGGCGTCCCGACCCTCCGCGGCCCCGCTGACGCGCACCACGACGTCGTCGGGCGTGAGCGTGCCGGTGAGGCCGTGGTCGGCCTCGCAGTTCGGGTCCGGGCACTGCGCCGGCTCGAGGTCGACGCGGGAGACGGCGCCCCACCCGATCGCGAGCGTGAGTTCGGACGCGCTGTCGCCGGGCCGGTGCTCGGCCGGCTCGTCCACGACGTGCGTGAGCGCGACGGACCGGATCTCGCTCAGCGGCACGGCCTCCGTGGTCGCGGCCGCCGACGACGGGTGGGCGGCGTCGCCCTCGTGGTCGTCGACGTGCGCGGTGACGAGGCGCGTCGGCGTGAGGGCCAGCACGGTGAGGTGCCGGCGCACGGCGTCGTCGAACGTGGTCTCCGCCTGGACGAGGTGCGCGAGCACGTCCTCGTCGGCGAGGGCGACGTCGAGGACGTCCTCCACGAGGTCCGGGTAGTACCCGGCCCGGCGCACGTGGGCGGACAGGTCGGCACGGAGGTTCTCACGGGCGGTCGCATGCGGCACCCGCGCATTCTCCCACCACCCCCGGCGGGAGACCACCATCGCCCGGGCGGGCCGTCCCGTGCGGGTGGTCGTGACCCGACTCCCCCGCCGGGCCGGCGTCCGGGCGCGCCCACTGGGCGGTGGGCCGGCCCGCACCCCAGCCGCAGCCGGACCCGTCCGCGTGCGCCCGCCAGAACCAGCCGGGCTCCCTGCCGTCCGGCCACCCCTCGGGGTACTCCTGCCAGGACTCGACCCTGCCGCGGGGCGTCAGGTCGAGCAGCGCGAGCGCCGGCATCGTGGCCTCGCAGCCTCGCCCCGTGAGCGTGCCGGTGAGGAACACCCGGTCGCCCTGGCGCAGGAAGCACACCCAGGTGCCGGAGTTGTCGCCGCGCACGATCTCGTCCTCCCCGCGGGACGCGGGGTCCGCGAGCGCGTACCAGTGCTGCGGGTATCCCATGAACTCCACGAACGGCGCGAGCTCGGCGTAGGTCGCCTGCGCCAGCACCGCGAACGACACGCCTCGGGCGGTGAGGTAGGCCGGGTCCTGCACGGCGAGGTACGTGAGGGTGCAGCCCGCGCACTGGTCCTCGACCGGCGCGCCCGGGTGCCACATGTGCTGGTAGACGACGAGCTCCTCGCGCCCGGCGAACAGGTCCAGCAGCGTGGTGGGGCCGTGGGGCCCGACGACGACGGAGCCTGCGTCGACCTCCGTCATCGGCAGGTGGCGGCGGGCGGCGGCGATCGCGTCGCCCTCCCGCGTGTGCGCCTTCTCCCGGACGAGCAGATCCTCGCGGGCGGCCCGCCAGGCCTCCCGGTCGACGATGGGCGGGACGGCGGGTGCCGAGGCGACGCCCTCGGTCCGAGTCGTGGTCATGGTGCGCTCCTCGCTGGTCGGCAGTCATCAGCACGACGAACGGGCGGCGCCCGGACCGACACCCAGCCGGGCGTCAGGCGGGGATCAGCCGGGCAGCGCGCGCCGGGGAGCGTCCGCCCGCTGGGCCGCCGACCGCAGCCGGACGACGGCGTGCAGCACGCTCACGCCGACCGAGCCGACGACGACCGGGTACAGCTCCAGCGACGCGAGCTCGGGGAGGTCGTCGGCCAGCACGGACACGCGCGCCAGCACGTCCTCGAGCGCGTCGATGTCGGCCTCCGGCGCGCCGCCGTACCCGAACAGCCGCGGCGCCGCGCGCACGGTGCGCACCATGGCGGCCACGTCGACGTCGGTCAGGGGCGGGATGCCGTAGGCCACGTCGTCGAGGAGGTCGGTCGCGTCGCCCGCGAGGCCGAACGACACCTTCGGACCGAACAGCGGGTCCTCGCCGGAGCGGATGACGCACGGCACCCCGACGGGAGCCATCGCCTGCACCTCCATGGCGGGCTCGTCCTCCCCCAGGACCTCCAGCGCGACCTGCCGCATGCGCTCGACGTCGGCGCGCAGCTCGGCAGCATCCGCGATGTCCAGGCGCACCCCACCCAGGTCGGTGCGATGGCGCAGCGCCGTCGAGGCGGTCTTGAGGGCGACCGGCCAGCCGAGCGTGTCAGCCGCCGCGACGGCCTCGTCCGCCGTGCGCACGGTCCGCGAGCGCCACAGCCGGACGCCGTAGCAGTCGAGCAGCTCCGCCGTCTCGTCCTGGGTGAGCACCCGCCCGTCGCCGCCCTCGGCGTCGGCGAGCCAGCCCTCGACGAGCCGGCGCGCCCGCCGCGCGTCCATCCCCTCCGGCCGCACGTGGGTGCCGCGGTCCTCCGTGCGCCAGCGCGCGTACGTCACGACCTTGCCGAGCGCCGTCACCGCGTCCTCCGGCGTGGAGAACGCGGGGATCCGCACGGGGGTGCCGTCCGGGCCCGTCGTCGCGAGCTCGTCGGGCAGGCCGCTGAGGCCGAGCATCGACGCGACGGTGGTGCGCCCGGTCCGCGCGGCCGCCTCGGCCACGGCCCGCGCCACGGCCCCGGTGCGCGGCACGACGACGGGCACGTCGACGGCGACGACGACGTCGCACGCCCCCGGCGCGTACAGGGCGTCGGTCACGTGGGCGATCTGCTCGTCGGTGGCGTCCGGCGGCAGGAAGTCGGACGACGCAGCGACGACGAGGCCCGCCGCGGCCGCGGCCTCGGCGACGAGGGCGGCCAGTGCGGCGGACGACGCGAGGATGCCCACCCGGCTGCCGCTCGGCAGCGGCTGGTGCGCGAGCACCTGCGCGACGTCCATGAGCTGGTGGGTGTTCTCGGCGCGGATGACGCCGGACTGCCGCAGCATCTCGTCGAGCAGGCGGCGCGGCGCCCGCGTGGCACGCACCGCGTGCCCCGGGGGCACGACCTGGCCCGACCGGCCCGCCACCACCACGACGACGGGCTTGACCCCGGCCAGGCGGCGCGCGATCCGGGAGAACTTGCGGGGGTTGCCGATGGACTCGAGGTAGAGGCAGACGACGGCGGTGCGCGCGTCGTCCTGCCAGTACTGCATGAGGTCGTTGCCCGACACGTCGGCGCGGTGGCCCGCGGACAGCAGGGCCGACACGCCGAGGCCACGTCGCTCGAGCGTCCGCGTGAGCGTGACGGCGGCGGGCGCCGACTGGCAGAACATCCCCACCACACCGGCGCGCGGCGACCGCTCGGCGAGGCTCGCGTGCAGCCGCGCGCCCGGCGTCGTGGTGAGCAGGCCGAACGACGCGGGACCGACCACCCGCATCCCGCCCGCGTGCGCGGCGCGCACCAGCTCGCGCTGCCGGGCCAGGCCGTCCGGCCCTGTCTCCGCGTACCCGGCGGCCAGCACGACGACGCCGCGCACGCCGCGCCCGGCCAGGCGCCGCACCGCGTCGACGGCGTCGTCCGGCGGCACCGACAGCAGGACGAGGTCGACGCCGTGGTCATCGGCGGCGCCGTGCGCAGCCCCGTCGTCCGCAGCGTCGTCCGCGCCGCCCTCGACCCCCAGCACGTCGTCCCACGACGCCGCGACCGCGAGCCCCGGGGCGTCCGGGACCGGCCCGGGGGCGCCGAGCACGGTGAGCCGGGTGTCCCCCGGGTCAGCCGCGGCGGCGTCAACGACGCGCTGCGCGAGGTGGTGCTCCGGCGTCGCCCCCGCCGGCCCCACGGGGCCGGGTCCGACGAGCAGGACACGGCGGGCCGACAGCAGCGCCTGCATCGAGCGTGCCTCGGCGCGGTGCTCGCGGTCG
Source organism: Isoptericola sp. NPDC060257 (assembly GCF_042726645.1). Lineage (NCBI taxonomy): Bacteria > Bacillati > Actinomycetota > Actinomycetes > Micrococcales > Promicromonosporaceae > Isoptericola > Isoptericola sp. NPDC060257. The sequence continues at coordinate 15,934 of NZ_JBHXAW010000010.1, read as the reverse complement.
GCCATCACCTCGCGGGAGCGCTCCGTGGGGTCGAGGTCGAACGCGACCGTGACCACGCCGTCGTCGAGGTGCTGGCTCACCGCGTACCCGGCGTCGCGGAAGACGGCGAGCATCGACGAGTTCTGCGGCAGCACGTCCGCGGTGAAGCGCCGCACCCCACGCTCGCGCGCCGCCGCGGCGACGTGCTCGAGGAGGACCGAGCCGAGGCCCTTGCCCTGCATCGCGTCGGCGATGTTGAAGGCCACCTCCGCCTCCGCGGCCGAGACCTTGTCGTACCGGGCGACGCCGAGCACGTCCTCGCGCGGGCGGCCGTCGTCGTCGACGCCGGGGCGCACGGCGACCAGGGCCACCCGGTCGCGCTGGTCGAGGTGCGTGAGGCGGTTCAGCTCCCGGTCCGTGAGCCGGCGCACCGGCGCGAAGAAGCGGAAGTACGCCGAGCGCTCTGACTGCGCCACCTGGAAGCGCTGGATCGCGTCGGCGTCGTCGGGACGCAGCGGGCGCACGTGCATGGTGGTGCCGTCGCGCAGCACGACGTCGGCCTCCCACGCGACCGGGTACTCGGGGTGCTGCCGAGCGTCCTGCCGGTCGTCCGGAGTGTCGGGTACGTCCACCCGTGCAGGCTATCCGGGCCCTACGACGGCGGCTCGTCGCCGCGCCTGCGCGGCCCTGTGGGCGCCGCCGGATAGAGTCTGGTGCGGTCCGCGGAGGACGCCCGCGCCCCAGCGAGCACGACCCCGACCACGACACCGACCGTCCCGCCGAGCCACCCATCGAACTCAGGAGCCGCACCGCATGGCGCGCAAGAGCAGCAGCGCACCCGTCACCGACGAGCCGTTCGACGAGAAGATCGTCGACATCGACGTCGCGGCGGAGATGGAGACGTCGTTCCTCGAGTACGCGTACTCCGTCATCTACTCGCGCGCGCTGCCCGACGCCCGCGACGGCCTGAAGCCGGTGCACCGCCGGATCCTGTACATGATGTCGGACATGGGCCTGCGGCCCGACCGTGCGCACGTGAAGTCGTCGCGCGTGGTCGGCGAGGTCATGGGCAAGCTCCACCCGCACGGCGACACCGCGATCTACGACGCGCTGGTGCGCCTCGCGCAGGACTTCTCGATGCGCCTGCCGCTGGTCGACGGGCACGGGAACTTCGGCTCGCTCGACGACGGGCCGGCCGCCCCCCGGTACACCGAGGCCCGGCTCGCCCCGCCGTCGATGGCGATGACCGCCGGGCTCGACGAGGACGTCGTCGACTTCGTCCCGAACTACGACAACAAGCTCACACAGCCGTCCGTGCTGCCGTCCGCCGTGCCGAACCTGCTGGTCAACGGCTCGTCCGGGATCGCCGTCGGCATGGCGACGAACATGGCGCCCCACAACCTCGTCGAGGTCGTGGCCGCCGCCCAGCACCTCATCACGCGCCCGGACGCGACGCTCGACGACGTCATGCGCTTCGTCCCCGGCCCCGACCTGCCCTCGGGCGGCAAGATCGTCGGGCTCGACGGCGTGCGCGACGCCTACCGCACGGGGCGCGGCACGTTCCGCACGCGCGCCACCGCCCGCGTCGAGAACGTCACGCCGCGCCGCAAGGGCATCGTGGTGACGGAGCTGCCCTACGGCGTCGGCCCGGAGAAGGTGATCGAGAAGATCGCCGACGGCGTGAAGGCCAAGAAGATCCAGGGCGTCACCAACGTGCAGGACCTCACGGACCGCACCCACGGCCTGCGCCTGGTCGTCGAGGTGAAGACCGGCTTCGACCCGGACGCCGTGCTGGAGCAGCTGTACCGCACCACGCCGCTCGAGGACTCGTTCGGCATCAACAACGTGGCCCTCGTCGACGGCCAGCCGCGCACGCTCGGTCTGCTGGAGCTGCTGCGCGTGTGGGTGGAGCACCGCATCGACGTGGTGCGCCGCCGGTCGACGTTCCGGCTCGCCAAGCGGCAGGAGCGCCTGCACCTGGTGGAGGGCCTGCTGCTGGCCATCGTCGACATCGACGAGGTCATCCAGGTCATCCGCTCCTCCGACGACGCCGCGGCGGCCCGCGAGCGCCTCATGGGCGTCTTCGACCTGTCGGAGCCCCAGGCCACGTACATCCTCGACCTGCAGCTGCGCCGCCTGACCAAGTTCTCCCGGATCGAGCTGGAGAAGGAGCAGTCGGAGCTGGAGCGCGAGATCGCCGAGCTGCAGGAGATCCTCGCCGACGACGCGCGCCTGCGCGCCGTCGTCAGCGCCGAGATGGGCGAGGTCGCCTCCACCTACGGCACGCCGCGCCGCACGGTGCTGCTCGACTCCGCCGGCGGCGCCACCGCCCCCGCGGCGACGAACGGCCGCAGCAAGGCACCGGCCATCAGCCTGGAGATCGCGGACTCCCCCACCCGGGCGCTGCTGTCCGCCACCGGGCTCCTGGCCCGGACGTCGGGCGAGGCCGCGGACGCGCCGCTCGAGCGCGCCGGCCGCCGGCACGCCCACGACGCGATGCGCGGCGACGTCGCGACGACCACCCGCGGCGACGTCGGCCTCGTCACGTCCGCCGGCCGCCTGCTGCGGGTGTCGGTGCTCGACCTGCCCGCGCTGCCCCCGGTCGACGGCCCGCCGTCGCTGTCGGGCGGGATCCCGGTGAGCGAGCTCGTCGCGCTCGCACCCGGCGAGACGGCGCTGGCCGTGGCCTCCCTGGACGAGGACGCGCCCACCCTGGCCCTCGGCACCGCGAACGGCGTCGTCAAGCGCGTCGCGGCGGGCGACGTGCCCGCGAACCGCGACGAGTGGGACGTCATCGCGCTCAAGGACGGCGACCGGGTGGTGGGCGCCGCACCGGTGGGAGAGGACGACGAGCTCGTCTTCGTCGCCTCCGACGCGAGCCTGCTGCACTTCGACGCCTCCGCCGTGCGCCCGCAGGGGCGGGCTGCGGCCGGCATGGCGGGCATCCGCCTCGGCGCGGGCCAGCACGTCGTCTTCTTCGGCGTCGCGCGGGCGGCGACCCGCGACCTGCACACCGTCGTCACGGTGGCGGGGGCGTCGGGCGCGCTGCCCGGCACGGGCGGCGGCTCCGCGAAGGTCACCCCGTACGAGCTGTACCCCGGCAAGGGGCGCGGCACGGGCGGGGTGCGCGCGCACCGCTTCCTCAAGGGCGAGGACGGCCTCGTCCTGGCCTGGGTCGGAGAGGGCCCCGCCCGCGCCGTCGGCGGCGCCGGCCAGCCCGCCGAGCTGCCGGAGAGCACCGACCGCCGCGACGGCTCGGGCCAGCCGCTCGGCGCGCCGGTCGCGGCGATCGGCTGACCTGGTCGGCTGACCTGGTCGGCTGACGCCGCGGCTCAGCGCGCGACGGCGTCGACGATCGCCGCGCCCAGGTCGGCCGGGCGCGTGAACATCGGCCAGTGCCCCGTGGGCAGGTCGACGATCTCGTAGTCGCGCAGCCGCGCGAGCTCGGCGACGAACGGGTGCCCCTGCGCCACCAGGCTGCGCAGGGTCTCGGCCGACATCTCGGACGCGATGACCGTCGACGGGATGTCGAGCCGGCGGTCGTCGTCGGACAGCCGGTGCCCCTCGCGCACGGTCCCGCCCGGCTGCGGGATCGAGCCCGCCAGCACCTCGGCACGGATCGTGTCCGTCATCCCGCGCAGCGAGTCCTCGCCGAACTCGCCCCAGTCGAGCGGGTACTCGACGGCGTCGGCCGGGAAGTCCGCGTTGGTGGCCTGCCCGTCGGCTGCCGGCCCCGAGTCCACGTAGACGACGTGCGCCACCCGGTCGGGACGGGCATCGGAGGCCGCGTACACGAGCCCGCCGCCCGCGGAGTGCCCGACGAGGGCGACGGGCGCGTCGCCCGGGACGGCGTCGATCGCGGCGACCACGGCGTCCACGTGGTCCGCGAGATGGATGCCGGAGCGGTCGGCATCGACCGCCTCCATGCCCGGCAGGGTGACGGCGTGGGGCGTGTGCCCCGCCGCCGTGAGCGCCGGGACGACGTCGTCCCAGGCCGATCCGTCGAGCCAGAACCCCGGTACCAGGATGATGTCCATGTCCCGAGATTAGGCGTGACCTCCGACACGTCGGCTGCTTCACTGCCGCCATGCCGGACCTCGACCTGACCGACCTCCACCTGCCCGACGGCTACGCCTTCACCACCGCCCCCGAGCGGATCGACACCGACCGGGCGCACGAGCTGCTCGCCGCGCACGCGTACTGGGCCGTCGGCCGCTCCCGCGAGCAGCACCGGGCCGCCGTGGCAGGGTCGCGCAGCTACGGCGTCCTCGCCGCGACGGGCGACCTCGCCGCCTACGCCCGCCTGGTCACCGACGGCGCGACGTTCGGCTGGCTCGCGGACGTGATCGTCGACCCCGCGCACCGCGGGCACGGGCTGGGCCGCGCCGTCGTCGCGGGGGCGCTGGCCGACATCGAGTCCCTCGGGCTGAAGCGGGTCCTGCTCCGCGCGTCCGACCAGGGCCGGCGCATCTACGAGCGCGCCGGCTTCACGCCCGTCCCCGAGCCCGACACCTGGATGGAGCTGCGCGCGAGCACCCCCGCGACCAGCAGCGCCTGACCCGCGACGTAGGTGAGCATCACCCAGAAGCCGGAGGCGGGCGGGTCGAACCAGCCGGTGAAGGCGCCCAGCGCGATCATGGCGTCCGACGCCAGGAACACGACGCCGCCCGCTCCGGCCAGCGGGTGCACGCCCGTGGCGAGCACCGCCATCGCCACCAGGCAGACCCCGTACACGACCACGGCGGCCAGGAGCGGGCCGGGCGCGCCGGGGGCGCACGCCACGACGAGTGCGGCGGCCGCGAGCGCGTAGGGGGCGAGGAGCGCCGGTCGGCGCGCGACGCTCGCTCGTCGGGACGGCCAGAAGGCGACGACGTACGTCACCTGGGCGAGCAGGAAGAAGCCCACCATGACGAGGAACGCGGCGTCGCCCTCGAACGCCGCGGGCGCCGTGTCCCCCAGCCACGACAGGCCGAGGGCGACCGCGACGACGCGGACCAGCCGCGAGCGAGGGGCGGGCGCGGCGCACCAGAGCGTCCCGGCGAGCAGCGGCATCAGGCAGACCTGCGTGACCCGCGCCCAGGTGCTGGCCTCGGCCACCTGGGCCACGAGGTGCAGCACGGTGAGCATCGCGAGCGCGACGGCGGCCGCGCGGGAGGTGACGGTGGGCAGGAGCCGCGGGGGCGGCGCCGGGAGCAGCCCGTGATGAACGACGTCGGTCACGCCCGGCAGCCTAGGCCCCCGGGCCCTCCCGCCGAAACCCGGCCTCCCCGGTCCCGGCCGGGGCGCGGCGCGCGGGCGCTGCGCGGTCAGAGCTCGATCGTCAGCAGCCGCGACCCGTGGCGCTTCGTGTACCCGAGGCTGGCGTACAGCCCGTGCGCCCCGCTCGGGTTCTGCGTGTCGACGTCGAGCGCCGCGACCGCCATGCCGTCGGCCGCGTACGCCCGCATCCCCGCGGCGAGCAGCGCGACCGCGACCTTGCGCCCGCGGTACGCGCGGCGCACGCCGAGGGTGTCCGTGTAGCCGAACGGGTGGCCGCGCACCGCGAAGTCCTCGGTGTACCGCGACCCGACGTGGTAGCCGACCACGAGCGGCGCGCCGGCCCGCAGGGCTGCCGCGGTCTCGGCGTCGGTGGAGGGGTCGGCGAGCAGGGCCGCGACGTCCGGTGCAGGGTCCACGACGACGAACGACCACTCGGGCGCGTACGTCGCCCGGCCGTTGCGCCACTGCTCCGGCGTCTGCGGCTCGCTGCCCCAGTGGTCGCGGAACGCGTCGTTGTGGGCCAGGCGGGCGGGCTCGTCGTGCTCGTCGTCGAGCGGTACCAGCCGGAGGCCGCCGTCGAGGTCGACGACCGGCAGCGGGTGGGTGTCGAGGTCGCGCAGGTCCCGCTCGAGGTCGGAGTAGTAGCGCCGCGGCGTGAAGCCCGCCCGCTCGTACAGGCGCACCTTCGCGGCGGGAGCGTCGTCCTCGAGGAACCCCGCGAGGCGTCCCGGCACGTCCTTGCCGGAGGCCGCGAGCACCTGGCGCGCCCGGGCCTCCTGCCAGGCGAACACCTCCCGGCCGATGCCCTCGCCGCGGCGGTCCGGGTGCACCCCGCCCCACAGGAACGCGCGGACGCGCCGCGTGTCGCCGGGCATCGTCTCGACGTCGCCGTAGGCGCGCAGCGCGCCCGCGGCGTCCAGGCCGAGCACCGTGTCGGCCGCGAGGTCGCGCCAGGGCGCCCCCAGGAGCTCGGCGACCTCCGCGAGGGACTCGCGGTAGGGCTCCTGGTCCGCGGCGGCGATCGTGTTCCGCAGGTCCAGGAGCGCGGGCGCGTCGTCGGTCGTCGCGGGCCGCCAGGTCAGGCCGCCCGCGGTCAGCGCCGGCAGCACGGCGGGGGCGGCGGCGCGCTCGGCGAGGGACGCGCGCAGATCGGTGCTGGCCATGGGCCCACGGTAGGTGGGCCGCGGCGTCGCGCGCACGGCTTTTCGCGGCCGGCGCCGGTTGTCGCGGTGCGACGGCGTGTGGCACGGTGCAGCCACCGCACAGCCTCCTGACCTGCACGGACCACGCACCACGACCCGCCGGAGCCCGCGATGACCGAGACCGTCCCCGCCGTCTACGAACGCCTCGACGAGCGCTTCGCCGCCGTGCGCGGCGACGGCCGCCTCGAGCGGCTGTGGACGGGTGGCCGCTGGACGGAGGGCCCGCTGTACGTGCCCGCCGGCCGGTACCTGCTGTTCAGCGACATCCCCAACGACCGCGTGCTGCGGTGGGACGAGGCGGACGGGTCGGTGAGCGTCCTCGAGTCGCCGGCCCGCTACCCGAACGGCCGCACGATCGACCGCCAGGGGCGGGTGGTCACCTGCCGGCAGGGCGCGCGCCGGGTGGAGCGCACCGAGCACGACGGCTCGACGACGGTCCTCGCGGACCGCTGGCGCGGACGGCGGCTCAACAGCCCGAACGACGTGGTGGTGTCCGCCGACGGAGCGGTGTGGTTCACCGACCCGCCGTACGGCATCACGACCGACTACGAGGGCGAGCGAGCGGACCCGGAGATCGACGGCTGCCACGTCTACCGGGTCGACCCCGCCACGGGTGACGTGACCGCCGTCGCCACGGACCTCGAGCGGCCCAACGGCCTCGCGCTGTCCGTGGACGGGACGCACCTGTACGTCGCGGACACGCGCCGCCGGCACCTGCGGGTCTTCGCCGTCGACGGCGGCCGGCTCGCGGGCGGGGAGGTGTTCGCCGAGCTCGACGGCGGCCCGGACGGCGTACGCGTCGACACGGCGGGCCGCGTCTGGGTGGCCGCCGGCGAGGCCCTGCACGTGCTCGACCCCGACGGCACGCTCCTCGGGCGGCTCCGTCTGCCCGAGGAGGTCTCGAACCTCGCGTTCGGCGGCCGCAAGCGCAACCGCCTCTTCGTCACGGCGTCGACCTCGGTGTACTCGATCCTGCTCACCGTGAACGGTGCGCCGCTGCTCTGAGCGGCCCGCGGTGTCGGCTCGCGGGCCCGCTCGCGGCTGTGGACGCACCGTCCGAGGGCCGCCGCGCGCCGTTACTCTGCACGGGTGACGACCACGCTCGACCCTGCCGCCGCCGACGCCCGATCCGCCGCCCTGCGCGAGGCCCTGCGCACGCGCGTCGTGGTGGCCGACGGCGCCATGGGCACGATGATCCAGGCCGCGGACCCGACCCTCGAGGACTACGAGGGGCACGAGGGCTGCAACGAGATCCTCAACGTGTCGCGCCCGGACATCATCCGCGCCGTGCACGACGAGTACCTCGAGGTGGGCGTCGACGCGATCGAGACGAACACCTTCGGCGCCAACTGGTCCAACCTGTCCGACTACGGGATCGACGACCGGATCCGCGAGCTCGCGCGGGCCGGGGCGGCGCTGGCCCGCGAGCGCGCCGACGCCTTCGCGACCGCCGACCACCCGCGCTGGGTGCTCGGGTCGATGGGCCCCGGCACCAAGCTCCCGAGCCTGGGGCACACCACGTACGCGCACCTGCGCGCGACGTTCGCCGAGCAGGCGGCCGGCCTGCTCGAGGGCGGCGCGGACGCGCTGCTCGTCGAGACGAGCCAGGACCTGCTGCAGGCGAAGGCCGCGGTCACGGGCTGCCACGACGCGATCGCGGAGGTCGGCCGGTCGGTGCCGGTCATCGTCTCCGTGACCGTCGAGACCACCGGCACCATGCTCATGGGGTCGGAGATCGGTGCCGCGCTCACCGCCCTGCAGGCGATCGGCGTCGACGCGATCGGGCTGAACTGCGCCACCGGCCCGGACCAGATGAGCGAGCACCTGCGCCACCTCGCGCGTCACAGCGAGGTCCCGGTCACCTGCATGCCCAACGCGGGTCTGCCCGAGCTGGGGCCGCACGGCGCCGTGTACCCGCTCACGCCCGAGGAGCTGGCCGCGGCGCACACGCAGTTCGTGCAGGAGTTCGGCCTCGGCCTCGTGGGCGGCTGCTGCGGCACGACGCCGGAGCACCTGCGCCAGGTCGTCGAGGCCGTGCGCGGCCGCGCGCTGCCCGACCGGAACCCGCAGCGCGAGAACGGCGTCGCGTCCCTGTACTCGCACACGGACCTGCGGCAGGACACGTCGTACCTGGCCATCGGCGAGCGCACCAACGCCAACGGCTCCAAGGCGTTCCGCGAGGCGATGCTCGAGGGCCGCTGGGACGACGTCGTCGACATCGCCCGCGCCCAGACGCGCGACGGCGCCCACCTGCTCGACGTCTGCGTCGACTACGTGGGGCGCGACGGCGTCGCGGACGTGCGCGAGGTGGTCTCGCGCCTGGCGTCGGCGTCCACGCTGCCGCTGGTCATCGACTCCACCGAGCCGGCCGTGCTGCAGGCGGGGCTCGAGCTGCTCGGCGGCCGCGGCGTCGTGAACTCGGTGAACTTCGAGGACGGCGACGGCCCCGGCTCGCGCTACGCCAGGATCATGCCGCTCGTGCAGGAGCACGGCGCGGCCGTCGTCGCGCTGACCATCGACGAGGAGGGGCAGGCGCGCACCAAGGACGGCAAGGTCGCCATCGCCACCCGCCTCATCGAGCAGCTCACGGGCGACTGGGGCATGCGGGTGGACGACATCATCGTCGACGCCCTGACCTTCCCCATCGCGACGGGTCAGGAGGAGACGCGGCGCGACGCCATCGAGACGATCGAGGCGATCCGCGAGATCACGACCCGATACCCCGGCGTGCACACCACGCTCGGCGTCTCCAACGTGTCGTTCGGCCTCAACCCGGCCGCCCGCACCGTGCTGAACTCGGTGTTCCTGCACGAGGCGACCCAGGCGGGCCTGGACTCCGCCATCGTGCACGCGGCGAAGATCCTGCCCCGCAACGCGATCCCCGACGAGCAGTGGGAGGCCGCGGAGGACCTGGTGTGGGACCGGCGGCGGTACGACGACGAGGGCAACCTCGTCCACGACCCGCTCGCGCACCTCCTCGAGCTGTTCTCCGGCGTCGACGCCACCGCGCTCCGCGACCAGCGTGCCGCCGAGCTCGCCGCGCTGCCCGTCGGCGAGCGCCTGGAGCGCCGCATCGTCGACGGCGCGCGCAAGGGCCTCGAGGGGGACGTCGACGAGGCGCTGGCCGACGGCATGAAGGCCCTCGACATCGTCAACACCCACCTCCTGGGCGGCATGAAGGTCGTGGGCGAGCTGTTCGGCTCCGGGCAGATGCAGCTGCCCTTCGTGCTGCAGTCCGCCGAGGTGATGAAGACCGCGGTGGCGCTGCTCGAGCCGCACATGGAGAAGGTCGAGGGCGGCGAGGGCCGGTCCAAGGGCACCGTGGTGCTCGCCACCGTGCGCGGCGACGTGCACGACATCGGCAAGAACCTCGTCGACATCATCCTGACCAACAACGGCTACACGGTGGTGAACATCGGCATCAAGCAGCCGGTGAGCGCCATGATCGAGGCCGCCGAGGAGCACGACGCCGACGTCATCGGCATGTCCGGGCTGCTCGTGAAGTCGACGGTCGTGATGAAGGAGAACCTCCAGGAGCTGGTCTCCCGCGGTATGGAGAAGCGCTGGCCGGTGCTGCTCGGCGGCGCCGCGCTGACGCGGACGTACGTCGAGGACGACCTCGCCTCCGCGTTCCCCGGCACCGTGCGGTACGCGAAGGACGCCTTCGAGGGGCTGCGGCTCATGGAGCCCCTCGTCGCCATCGCGCGTGGCGCCGACCCCGAGTCCGTGGGGCTGCCCGCGCTGCGCAAGCGCCGGCACGGCGTCGTCACGGTCACCGAGACCGCGCCGGAGGACCTGCCCGCGCGCTCCGACGTCGCCGCCGACAACCCGGTGCCGGAGCCGCCGTTCTGGGGCACCCGCATCGTCAAGGGCATCCAGCTTGCCGACTACGCCGCGTTCCTCGACGAGCGCGCCACGTTCATGGGCCAGTGGGGGCTCAAGCCCGGCCGCGGGGACGACGGGGCGTCGTACGAGGAGCTCGTCGAGACCGAGGGCCGGCCACGGCTGGCCGCCTGGCTCGACCGTGTCCGCACGGACCAGATCATGGACCCGACGGTCGTGTACGGGTACTTCCCCGTGTGGTCCGAGGGAGACGACGTCGTGGTGGCGCACCACGACGGGCCGGACGGCGGTTCCGGCGGCGAGCCGGGCACCGAGCGCCTGCGGTTCCGGTTCCCGCGGCAGCGCCGCGACCGGCACCTGTGCCTGGCCGACTTCGTCCGCCCGCGCTCGTTCGCCGAGGAGTCCGGGCGGTTCGACGTCCTGCCCGTGCAGCTCGTGACCGTCGGCGACGCCGTCTCGGGGCACACCGCGAAGCTCTTCGAGGCGAACGCCTACCGCGAGTACATGGAGCTGCACGGCCTGTCCGTACAGCTCACCGAGGCGCTGGCCGAGTTCTGGCACTCCCGCGTGCGCGACGAGCTCGGCTTCGCCGGCGAGGAGCCCACCGACGTCGAGGGCCTGTTCAAGCTGCAGTACCGCGGCGCGCGGTTCTCCCTCGGCTACCCCGCGTGCCCCGAGATGGAGGACCGCCGCAAGGTCGTCGAGCTGCTGCGCCCGGAGCGCGTGGGCGTGACGCTGTCCGACGAGCTGCAGCTGCACCCCGAGCAGTCCACCGACGCGTTCGTCTTCCACCACCCCGAGGCGAAGTACTTCAGCGTGTGAGGCCGCCGGGCCGGTGCGCGTCGAGCTGCCGGTCGAGGGCGCGCCTCCTCGACGCGGGCGGCGCGCCCCCGTGGTCGACGTCGGGCGCGCGACCAGGGACGATGTGACCATGAGCACGCCGCAGACCGGTCAGGACGCCAGCCCCGCGGGCAGGCCGCCGACGATCGAGGTGGACCGCTACCGGCCCGCCGACCGCGCCACCCTCTACGACGTCTGCCTGCGGACGGGCGACGCCGGCGAGGACGCGACCGGGCTGTACGCCGACGGCGACCTCCTCGGCCACGTGTACCTCGGCGCGTACCTCGAGCTGGAGCCCGACCTCGCGCGCGTCCTGCGGCGGGAGGACGGCACCGCCGTCGGCTACTGCGTGGCCACCGCGAGCACCACGGACTTCGAGCACCGCTGCGAGGAGAGCTGGTGGCCCGCGCTGCGCGCCCGCCACGCCGCTCGCGCCGAGGAGGACGAGTCGCCGGACGCGCGGCTGCTGCGCATGATCCACGCGCCGTCGCGGACCGAGACCCCGTGGCTCGCAGAGTTCCCCGCGCACCTCCACGTCGACCTGCTGCCCGAGGCGCAGGGCGGCGGCCGCGGCCGCCGCGTGCTCGAGGCGACGCTCGACGCGGTCGCCGCCACCGGCTCACCGGGCATCCACCTCGGCGTCGGCGCGAGCAACGTGCGCGCCATCGGCTTCTACGAGCACCTGGGCTTCCGCACCCTGGAGCACCACCCCTGGGGGCTCACGATGGGACTGCCCCTGCCACGCCGCTGACGGCGAGCCGGCCGTCGCTAGGCGGCCGCGCTCCCCCGCAGGATCGACGTCATCTTCTTGCCCTTGGCGACCTCGTCGACGAGCTTGTCCATCCAGCGGATCTGCTGCATCAGCGGGTCGTCGATCTCCTCGACGCGGACGCCGCAGATCACCCCGGTGATGAGCGACGCGTTCGGGTTCATCGCGGGCGCCCGGGCGAAGAACGTCTCCAGGTCCACCTCGTCGGCGATCGCCTTCTCGAGGCCGGCGTCGTCGTAGCCCGTGAGCCAGGTCAGGACGCGATCGAGGTCGTCCGTGCTGCGGTCCTTGCGCTCCACCTTCTGCACGTACAGCGGGTAGATGCTGGCGAAGGACATCCGGCGGATCCGGTCGGCAGGCATCGGTCGCCTCCTGTCGTGACGGTCGTTCCTGGACTCGAGGCTATCGCGCGACGACGGCCTCGGATGCCGCCACGGAAGCCCGCTCCAGCCTGGCCACCAGCGCGACGAGCCCGGCCGCGAGCGGGCCCAGCACCAGGTTGCCCAGCAGCATCGGACGCAGGAACGGCAGTCCGGCGACGTAGCTGGCGAGCAGGCCGTCCAGGCCCGCGGGGTAGAACGTGCCCCGGCCGAGCCACCACACGCCCGCGTTGGTCCAGAGGTAGAAGAACAGCGAGCTGCCGACGCCGAAGCCCAGCGCGGCGACGAGGCGCCCCGTGGTGCCCCGGGTGCGGCCGGCCCACCAGGCGCCGACGCCGATCGCGGCCCACGCGGTCCACGTGAACACCAGCACCGACGAGTTGCCCAGCAGCACGTCGCTCAGCGCGACCACGACCAGCGGGGCGAGCATCGCGAGCCGGTGGCGCAGCAGCCCGGCGGCGACGAAGGCAGCGGCGGTCGAGAGCTCGAGGTTCGGCGGCGCGCCGAGGTCGGTCTTCACGAGCCGCCAGACGACGGCGCCCGCGACGAGCAGCACGGCCAGCGCGGGCCGCCACCACCGGTGCACGAGCTCGCGGGCGGAGAGCGGGGCCTCCAGGCGGGAGGTCGCGGCGCTCACTGCTCGATCTCCTCGAGCTTCCAGGTGATGGTCTGCCCGTCCTTCGTCTCGAGCGAGCCCGCGCCGACCTGGGCCATCTCGTCGTCGACGTACAGGCCCCAGAACTCCGTCTCCGGGTCGGCCTCGCGCCCGCGGATCGCGGTGACGAACGCGTTCTCGCCCTTGCCCTGCACCTGGGCGTCCGGGTCCTTCTCCTCCAGCAGCTCGAGAGCGGTCTTGCCGTCCTCGCCCTCGTAGGAGAACTCGCTGAGGTTCTCCGCGACCTGCTGCGTCGGGTCGGCCGACGCGCTGGCGGACGCCGACGAACCGGCGTCCGGCGTGCCCTCGTCGGAGCAGCCGGCGAGCAGGCCTGCGGCCAGGACGGTCGCGGGGAGGAGGACGAGCAGTCGCGACGCTGCCGGACGGGAGGCCGGACGAGAGGTCGTGCGGGGGATCTTCACGGCCAGAGGGTACCCATCACCGGAGGGCACCCGCCGCTCGGGCCGCCATCCGGACGGGTCAGGCGTCGATCCGGGACTGGTCGAGGGTGTTCGCCCCGGCGACGATGAACTCCTTGCGGGGCGCGACGTCGCTGCCCATGAGCAGCTCGAACACGCGCTCCGCAGCCTCGGCGCCCTCCACCGTGACCCGGCGCAGCGTGCGGTGCCGCGGGTCCATGGTGGTCTCGGCGAGCTGGTCGGCGTCCATCTCCCCCAGGCCCTTGTAGCGCTGGATGTCCTCCTTGTACCGGCGCCCGGCCCGGTCGAGCTTCTTGAGGGTCGCGGTGAGCTCCGCCTCCGAGTACGTGTACAGGTACTCGTTCTTGCGCCGGCCGCTGCCCAGCACCTCCACCCGGTGCAACGGCGGGACGGCGGCGAACACGCGGCCCGCCTCGAGCATCGGCCGCATGTACCGGTAGAAGAGCGTGAGCAGCAGGGTGCGGATGTGCGCGCCGTCGACGTCGGCGTCCGTCATCAGCACGATCTTGCCGTAGCGGGCGGCGTCGAGGTCGAAGGACCGGCCGGAGCCCGCGCCGAGCACCTGGATGATGGCCGCGCACTCCGCGTTGCGGAGCATGTCGCTGATCGACGCCTTCTGGACGTTGAGGATCTTGCCGCGGATCGGCAGCAGCGCCTGGAAGTCGCTCGAGCGGGCCAGCTTGGCCGTACCGAGGGCGCTGTCGCCCTCGACGATGAAGAGCTCGCTGCGGTTCACGTCGTCGCTGCGGCAGTCCGCGAGCTTCGCCGGCAGGGACGACGCCTCGAGGGCGTTCTTGCGCCGGGAGATCTCCTTCTGCTTGCGCGCCGTGACGCGGGCACGCATCTCGGCGACGACCTTCTCGAGGAGCAGTGCCGACTGCGCCTTCTCGTCGCGCTTGGACGACGTGAGGAGGGCGCCCAGCTCCTTCTCGACGACGCGGGAGACGATCGCCCGCACGGGAGCGGTGCCGAGCACCTCCTTGGTCTGGCCCTCGAACTGCGGCTCCGCGAGCCGGACCGTGACGACCGCGGTGAGGCCGGCGAGGACGTCGTCCTTCTCGATGCGCTCGGCCGCGTCCTTCGTGGAGACCTTCAGACGCCGCGCGTTCGCCTCGATCTGCTTGCGGACGGTCTTGAGCAGGCCCTGCTCGAACCCGGACAGGTGGGAGCCGCCCTTGGGCGTCGCGATGATGTTGACGAAGGTGCGCACCTCGGTGTCGTACCCGCCGCCCCAGCGCAGGGCCACGTCCACCTCGCAGTCGCGCTGCACCTCCTGCGGCGACATGTGACCGCGGGAGTCCAGCACCGGCACCGTCTCGGTGAAGTGGCCGCTGCCCTTGAGCTGCCACGTCGACGTCACGGGGGCGTCGGGCGCGAGGAACTCGACGAAGTCGATCGCGCCGCCGTCGTGCTGGAAGACCTCCTCGTGCGGACCCGCCTCTCCCGGCGTGCCCGGCAGACCGCGCTCGTCGCGCAGCGTGAGCTTCAGCCCGGGGACGAGGAACGTCGTCTGGCGGGCGCGCGTGACCAGCTCGTCGTAGCTGAACACCGCCGTCTTCGGGAACACCTGGCGGTCCGCCCAGTAGCGCACCCGGGTACCGGTGACGCCGCGCTTCGTCTTCCCGACGATCGCCAGCTCGGACCCCGACACGAACGGCTCGAACGGCGACTCCGGGGACGGGCCGGAGACCGGGTCGGAGAAGACGCCCGGCTCGCCGCGGTGGAACGTCATCCGGTGGGTCTTCCCACCGAGGTCGACCTCGACGTCGAGGCGCGCCGAGAGCGCGTTGACCACGGAGGCACCCACGCCGTGCAGGCCGCCCGACGCCGTGTACGAACCGCCGCCGAACTTGCCGCCCGCGTGCAGCTTCGTGAAGACGACCTCGACGCCGGTCAGGCCGGTCTTCGGCTCGACGTCGACCGGGATGCCGCGACCGTCGTCCTCGACCGTGACCGACGAGTCGGCGTGCAGCACCACGCGAATGTTCGTCGCGTGCCCGCCGAGGGCCTCGTCGACGGAGTTGTCGATGATCTCCCACAGGCAGTGCATGAGGCCGCGCGAGTCCGTCGACCCGATGTACATGCCGGGGCGCTTGCGCACGGCCTCGAGGCCCTCGAGGACGGTGAGGTGGCGCGCGGTGTACCCGGACTCGGAGGTGGCAGTCACGGGAACGAGGGTAGACGACCGAACAGGTGTTCTTGTGCGCTCCACGCCGTCGGGCTGTGCTCCACGCCGCTATGCCCGGAGCGAACCCGACCCGGGTCCGGGATGCTCCGGGCCACCTGTCTGGTTGGATGGTCATGTGAGCACCACGACGACCGAACCGACCCAGCCGCTGACCGCCGCCGACCGCTGCGACCGCTGCGGCGCCCAGGCGTACGTGCGAGTGGTCCTGCCTGTCGGAGAGCTCCTCTTCTGCGGGCACCACGCACGCGCGCACGCGGACGCCTACCAGGGTGTCGCCGTCCACGTCCAGGACGAGACGGACCGTCTCCACGAGGAGCACGGGGCGCGCTGACCCCGGCGCAGCACACCGACCCCACGAGAGCCCCGCACCGTCCGGTGC
>NZ_JBHXAW010000009.1:0-33776 GCF_042726645.1 Isoptericola sp. NPDC060257 | reverse complement strand
GCCTACTGGGCGGTCGACGACGTCCGCGGCGCCGTCGCGCGGCTGCTCGAGCTCGGCGCCGCCGCGTACCAGGAGCCGATCGAGCGCGGCCCCGGGTTCGTCACCGCGGCCGTCGTCGACCCGTTCGGCAACGTGCTCGGCGTCATGGAGAACTCCCACTACCGCGACGTGCTCGCCTCCCTGACGTCCTGACCCGGGCGCCCGACGCCGTCGAGCGTGACGAGCCGGTTCCAGGTCGCGACCCAGTCGCGGCCGAGCGTCCGCGCCACCTCGCCGCGCGGCGAGAACTTCCGCGTCGACAGGTCGCGGCCCGCGGCCTCGACCGAACCGGGCTCGCTGAGGTTCGTGTTGATCCGGTCGCTCCAGGTGTCCAGGCGGTAGGTGGCGTCGGGGTCGGCGAACGAGCCCTGGCCGAACTCGTACTCGCCGCCCCCGATGATCACCGACCGGTCGAGGACGTTGCGCGCCGGGACGTACACCGAGTCCGGGTCCTCCCAGACGGTCGCGCGGTCGCAGCCCTCGGCGACGCCGTAGTCCGCCGCCCGGCAGTCCACGCCCGTCGCGGTGACGCGGGGCACGTACCAGTCGTCGATCTCGGGGAACAGGATCTTCGTGCCGTCGGAGTACCGCGCCTTCCCGTCCGTGTAGTGGGCGTGCCACCGGGCGACGTCCGCGGGGGTGGCGCTGTACTTCTCCGCCTCGCGCACGTCGAGGAAGGCGTTGAAGCGGCTCTGCACCACCCAGCCGTTCGCGACCGGCAGCCCGCGCTCGCCGTTGCGGTGGTACAGCTGGTCGTGCCCGGTGCGGTCGACGTCGACGAACACGTTGTCCGTGGCCGTGTTGCTGTGGCCGGACTGGAAGAACACGCCCGAGTGCGCGTCCTTCACGACGTTGTGGTGGAACCGCATGCCGGAGACGCCGTCGTCCATGTAGAACGCGTCGTTCGAGCCGCCGATCCGCTCGAAGAGGTTGTACGCGATCTCGTTGCCCAGGTACGTGTAGTCACGCCCGGTGTACACCACGCCCTGGTCGCCGGCGTTCGTCACGAGGTCGGCGAAGTAGTTGCCGTTGACCCTCATGTCGTTGCCCATGATCTGCACGGCCATGTGCGGCGCGTCGTGGACGTCGTTCTTCTCGAACGAGTTCCCGACGCCGTAGAGGTACCCCGCCGGCGTGTACGTCGCGAGCTGGGAGAAGCGGGCGATCTCGTTGTTCCGGGCCACGTTGTCCCCTCGCTCGAGGGTGCTGCGGTCCCCGCCGCCGAGCAGGACCCCGCCCCCTCCGAGGTCGTGCAGGTACGAGTTCCGCACCACGTTGTCGTGGCCGCCGCGGATCGTCTCGTAGTCCGGCAGCGCGGTGATCGACTCGGTGGTCTCACCGATCCGGACGGCGTCCATGCTGACGTTGGAGACCTCCACGTCGTCGATCAGCGTCCGCTCGGCGTCGAGCAGCTGGACGCCGCTGACCAGCGAGTCGGACAGGCTCAGCCCCCGGATCGTCACGCCGGTCGTGCCCTCGAGGCGGAACAGGTTGTCGTCGAAGGCGCGCAGGGTGATCTGCTTGCCCGCGACGGCGTCGCCCGCGGGCTTGAAGTACAGGACGTCGTTGTCGTCGTAGCGATCGACGTAGTACTCCCCCTCGGCGTCCAGCTCCGAGAGCACGTTGACGGCCTTGACCTTCGTGTAGTCGTCGCGCGGCCAGTACATCGACGGGTACTTCGCGTACATCGTGGTGCCGCTCCACGCCAGCATCCGCACCATGTCGTTCGCGTAGTTGTTGCCGAGGTAGCCCGACAGCCAGCCCTCGGTCTCGTAGCGGGTGTTGTCGATGTCGTCGATCCACGCCGGGTCCGCCTGGACCGGGACGTCGGAGTACTCCCCGAACCCGCGCGTGCCCTGGTCCTCGATCGTCGGCACGGCCTCGGGCGCCCACCTCTGGTACCGGTCGCCGTCGAGCAGCCGCCCGCCCACCTCGTACAGCGGCGGCGTCATCGCCCGCATCTCGTCCTGCGACCAGGTGTCGCGCTGGGCCGGGTCGTCGAGCTGCTGCTTCTTGTCCTCGAACTGCGCCCGGGGCGTGGTGCCGCTGGCGGCCCAGTCGTTCTCCTCGCCGAACCGGTCCACCAGGTCCGGCTGCGTGAGGTCGCCCTGCCCGTCGACCTTCCACTTGGCCCCGTTGCCGTACAGGTAGCAGGCGTCGTCGGCGCCGGTGCACCCGTCGCCGTTGGGGTACTCGGCGAGTGTCTGGGTCTCGCCGTCCACCACCAGCTCGGGGGCGAACGGCTGCGGCAGCCAGTTGAACCCGTTCTTGTACAGCGTGCCCGGGTCGACGCCGGCCGCGCCCAGGTCGTAGACCCACACGCCGTCGCGCAGCTCCGGGGTGTCGAGGCGGGCGTTCGACGACAGCACCGGGTCGGCCAGCTCGTCGGCCGTGAGGTCGGAGAGCCGCTGCCAGCCGTCCGCCGGCAGCTCGTGCGCCCCCGTCACCCGGACGTCCTCGCCCTCGTACGCCTCGTACGTGACCCACGAGTGCGCGGCGCCCTCGAGATCGACCGCGTCGTCGAGCACGTACTCCCCGCCGCGGATCTCGACCGTGCCCGGCCGAGCCTCGCTGGTGCGGCCGGCGAGCGCGTCGCGACCCGCCTCGATCGTGCGCAGCGGTGCGTCCTTCGTGCCCGCCGCGGCGTCGTCGCCGTCCGGCGCGACGTAGACGACGGGGCCCCTGCCCGCCGTCGCGCCGAGCGGGGCGGCCGCCGCGCCGCCCGCCGTCGTCGCCGCCATCGCGGCGGGCGCGGCTGCCGCGGCCAGTCCTCTGAGCGTCCTGCCAGCATGCATGTGAGATCCCCAATGATCAGACATATGACATGTTCATAGTGTCCGACGATCACTCGTGACCGCAAGGTCGAGCGCGTCGGACCATGGGTGTAGACACGGGGGACGACGTCCCACCCGCGAGGAGGCCCGTGATGACGCCCGCCCCTGAACCGCCCGCGAGCCCCGGCCCCGCGCCGGACGACGACGCCGAGCTCGCGCGGCGCGTCCTCGACGACGGCCGCTACCTCGTCCTCGCGTCCGCGGACGGCGACGGGAACCCGTGGCCCACCCCCGTCTGGTTCGCGCGCGAGGGGCGAGAGCTCGTCTGGGTCTCCCGGCTCGGCACGCGGCACTCGACCAACGTCGCCGGCCGGTCGGCCGTGGGGATCGTGGTCTTCGAGACCCCGGTGCCCGTCGACGGCCGCCCGCGCGCCGTCTACGCCGAGGCGATGGCGAGCGAGGTGCCGGAGGCCGAGCGCGACCGCTGCCTCGCGATCTTCGACCGCCGCTCCCGCGCCGAGGGACTGGGCCCCTGGACCGTCGACCGCGTCGTCGCGCCCGCCGAGCTGCGCCTCTACCGCGCCGTCGTCTCGCGGTTCTTCGTCCTCGAACCCGACCGCGACGTCCGCCGCGAGGTCGATCTCGGCCTCTGACCGACCTGCCGTCACGCCGTCAGCACGAGCACCCCGAGCGCGACGGCCAGGATCACGTCGAGCACGCCGCAGAACTCCGACAACGACCGGGCCACGACGCGACCGGTGCGGTGGTGGTAGGCGTCCCACGCGGCGTGCCCGAGCAGCCCGACGGCGACGACGAGCCCGCCCGCGGTGGCGTCCAGCCGGACGGCGACCAGCGCGGCGGCCCCGAGGACGAGCATCGCCGCGGCCTGGAGCGGGAGCGACCACGGCGGGCGCCGGCGCCCGGCCGCGAGGCCGACGACGGCCAGCACGACGGCGAGGCCGATCATCCACGGCGTCGGGTCGAGGTCGACGACCTTGGTGACGCCGATGAGGACGAACGTCACGCCGAACGCGAGCCAGGCGGCGCCGGGCCGGCCGAGCGCGGCGGCCGCCAGGTACACGAGGCCGGACGCGGCGAGCACCGGGGCGACGTCGCGGGCGTCGGCGAGCCCGAACACGGTCGCGGCGGCGACGAGCACCCCCAGCGCCGCGGGCCACACCCTGCCGAACACCGAGCGCCGGTCGGTCCCGGCCGTCGACGTGCCTGACACCTGGTCCTGGGTCATGGTCTTCTCGCTCTCGTGCGTGCGAACCGCGTGAGGTGAAACGCTGACGATCGAGCGCGATAAACTGTACACACTTGTTCAAGTTAGAGGAAGGGCGGACGACGATGTCGCACCCCACGGCGGGAACGCCCGGTCCGGTGGAGCTCCGGCCGGCAACCCCGGCCGACACGGAGGCCGTCGCGCGGATCTGGCACGAGGGCTGGGCGGACGCCCACCTGGGCCAGGTGCCCGACGCTCTCGTGGCGGCCCGCACCCCGACGTCCTTCCCGGAGCGCGCCCGCGAGCGCGTGGCCGACACCACCGTCGCCGTGCGCCAGGGGGCCGTCGCGGGCTTCGTCATGGTCGCCGGGGACGAGGTGGACCAGCTCTACGTCGACCGCGCGGCCCGCGGCGCCGATGTCGGCGGGGCGCTCCTGGGGCACGCGGCGCAGGCCGTCCGGGACGCCGGGCACCCGCGCGCCTGGCTCGCCGTCGCGACGGGGAACGCGCCGGGGCGCCGCTTCTACGCGCGGCAGGGCTGGGTCGACGAGGGCCGGTTCGTGCACCGCGCGCCGGTGCCGGGTGGGACCGTCGAGGTGGACTGCCACCGGTTCGCGAGCCCGGACCGTTAACCTGGACACCCCTGTACAGGCTTGGAGGAGCTCGTGGTCACGACACCGGCGCAGACGACGGAGACGACGGTCGGGGGCGGCCGGGACCGCGCCAAGCGCGCCGACGCCGTCCGCAACGTCGAGGCGATCCTGGCCGCGGCCACCCGCGTGCTGGCGACGGACCCCGACGCGAGCATCAACGAGATCGCCAAGGCCGCGGGCGTCGGCCGCGTCACCCTCTACGGGCACTTCGACTCGCGGGCGACGCTCGTGCGCGAGGTCGTGGACCGCGCGATCGCCCAGACCGACGAGGCGCTGGCGACCGTCGACCTGGACGGCGACCCCCGCGAGGCGCTGGGCCGTCTGCTCGAGGCGACCTGGCACCTGACCCACCGGTTCGGGGCCCTGGTGGTCGCCGGCTCGCAGGTCCTGCCGCCCGAGGAGATGAGCCGCGCGCACGAGGGGCCCGCGCAGCGGGTCCGCGGCCTGCTCGAGCGCGGCCGCGCCGCCGGCGAGCTCCGCGACGACATGCCCGTCGACTGGCAGGTCAGCGTGCTGCAGGCGATCCTCCACGGCGCCTCCGCCGCGGTGCACCGCGGCGAGATCACCGCGGACGAGGCCCCCGCGCTCGTCCGCGCCACGACCCTCGGCGCGCTCTCCGCCTGACGCCGCCCCGGAAGTCACCCGCACGACCCTCTTGTCGAACAGGCGTGTTCGAGTTAATTTACTTGAACAGGCATGTTCGACTTATCCGTGCTCGACACCTCGAGGGACCGTGCCATGACGTCACCAGAGAAGCCCGCCCCGGAGACCACCCCGCAGGCTCCGGGGGATCAGCCCGCGCAGGACCAGGCCGCCGCGCCCGACCCCCGGCGCTGGCGCATCCTCGCGCTGCTCGGCATCGCCCAGCTGATGCTCATCGTCGACGTCACCGTCGTGGCGATCGCGCTCCCGGAGATGGGGGCCGACCTCGGCCTCTCCCGCTCCGGCCTGGCCTGGGTGGCGAGCGTGTACGCCCTCGTCTTCGGCGGACTCATGCTGCTCGGCGGCAAGGCCGCCGACGTCCTCGGGCCGCGCCGCGTCGTGCTCGCCGGCCTCGCGCTGTTCACCCTCGCGTCGCTGCTCGCCGGGCTCGCGCGGTCCCCGGAGCTGCTGCTCGCCGCGCGCGCCCTGCAGGGCGCCGGCGCGGCGGCCATGTCGCCGGCCGCGCTGTCCGTCATCGTGCGGACGTTCAGCGGGCCGGAGCTGTCGCGCGCCATCGGCGTCTGGTCGGCGCTCGGCGGCGCGGGCGCCGCGGTCGGCGTGCTCGTGGGCGGCGTCCTGACGTCGGGCCCGGGCTGGCCGTGGGTGTTCTACGTCAACGTGCCCGTCGGGGTGGTGCTGCTCCTGGCCCTGTTCCGGTGGGTGCGGCCGTGGCCCGGGTCGGGCGGTCGGCTCGACGTGCTCGGCGCCGCCCTCGCCACCGCCGCCACCGCCGCCGTCGTGTACGGGCTCGTCACCGCCGGCGACGCCGGCTGGCTGAGCCCGCCGACCCTGGTCGCCCTGCTCGTCGGCGTCGTCGGGTACGTGCTGCTCGCGCGCCACCTGCGCGCGTCCGCGGCGCCGCTGGTGGACCCGGCCATGCTCGTCCGGCGGCCGGTGCTGCGCGGGCTCGGGCTGATCTTCGTCGCCACGGCCCTGATGATCTCCGTGTTCTTCCTCGGCTCGTTCACGCTGCAGCAGCTCCACGGCTTCAGCGCCCTGGACACGGGGCTGACGTTCCTGCCCGTCGCGGTGGGCACCATCCTCGGGTCGACCGTCGCGGGCCGCGTCCTCCC
Source organism: Isoptericola sp. NPDC060257 (assembly GCF_042726645.1). NCBI lineage: Bacteria > Bacillati > Actinomycetota > Actinomycetes > Micrococcales > Promicromonosporaceae > Isoptericola > Isoptericola sp. NPDC060257. The sequence continues at coordinate 27,310 of NZ_JBHXAW010000009.1, read as the reverse complement.
CCGCCTCGGCGTGCGCGCCGTGTCCGTCGTCGGGCTGCTCGTCGCCGCCGTCGGCCTGGCCGCGGCGGCCGGCATCTTCTCGATGACGGTGCTCGTGGTGGGCATCACCGTCGCCGGGTTCGGCGTCGGCGCCGTGTTCGTCGCCGCCGCGGGGAGCCTGTTCTCCGCCGCGGAGCCGCACGAGGCCGGCGTGGCGTCCGGCGCGCTCAGCACGTTCCACGAGTTCGGGGCCGCGACCGGCGTCTCGGCCGTGTCCAGCGTCGCCGCCGCTGCCCTGGTCGACCCGGGGTTCGACACGTTCGCCGCCGGGTACTGGTTCGCCGCCGCGGTCGCCCTGGTGGCCGCGCTCGCGTCGCTCGCACCGGCCCGGGCCGGCCGCTGACGGGACTCACCACCGGGCCGGGCCGGGTGATATCCGGCCGTCGCGTGGCCGCTCGCGGGCCGGAGAGAGACGCTGGGTGCTGCCGCACCCGCCGCGCACGGGCTCATGCCAGCCTGTCCGTCGCGGCGGCACGGGACGCGACCGGCAGGCTGGCACCGTCGCAGGAGGACCTCGATGACCGAGCAGCAGGTGGGACCGATCGACTACCTCGTCCTGGAGTTCCCCGGCGCGAGGCTGCAGGGCAAGGGGTTGCCCGCGCTCCTGGACCTCGTGGAGCGCGGGATCATCCGGATCCTCGACCTGCGGGTGGCGAAGGTGACGGAGACCGGCGTCGTCGGCGTGGCGCTCACGGACCTCGACGACGACGGGCAGCTGGACCTCGCGGTGTTCGAGGGGGTGACGTCGGGCCTGCTCGACGACGACGACCTCGCGCGCGGCGCCTCCCTCGTGGAACCGGGCAGCGCCGTCGGGATGATCGTGTACGAGAACACGTGGGCGGGACCCTTCGTCGCCGCCATGCGCGAGGCCGGCGCGGAGGTCGTCTCCAGCGGCCGTATCCCGGTCGACGACGTCGTCGCGGCGCTCGACAAGCTCGAGGAGGAGTGAGATGGGACTGCTACGAGGGGTCGCCCGGACCGCGGTGGTCGCGGGGACCGCGACCGCGGTGTCGAACCGGGTGTCACGACGTCAGGCCGGCCGCTGGGCCGCGCAGGAGCAGTACGCGGAGCCGCAGCAGCAGTACGCGCCGCCGCCTCAGCAGTACGCACCGCCACCGCCACCGGCGCCGGCGGCGGCCGGCGGCGACGACGTCATCGCACAGCTGGAGAAGCTGGGCCGGCTCCGTGACAGCGGCGTCCTCACGGACGAGGAGTTCGCCGCCCAGAAGGCCAAGCTGCTCGGGTCCTGACGCGGGAGCTCGGCGAGAGCGCGTCCGGCTCAGCCGCGCCCCGCCGTCCCGCGCGCGGCGAGCTCCTGGAGGAACGCCGGGATCCGGCCCGTGCCGAAGTCGTAGTAGCGGACCCAGGTCGGCACGACGGCGATGCGCGCCATGCGGTCGTAGAGCGCGCGGCAGGCCTGCTCGAACTGCTCGAGCTCCGCCCCGGCCATGCCCTTGCCGGCGGCGGCGAGGTACTCCGGCACGAGGCCGTCGACGACCGTGATCTCCGCGCGGCCACGCACCGACAGCGACTTCGCCCCCGACGGCGAGTCGCCGTCGACGAGGGACAGGGCCACGTCCGGGCGGGCCCGCAGCGCGGCGACCTTGGGCGCCGTCTCGGCGGTGGAGACCACCAGCTCCCGGCCGGTCCACCAGAACCCCGCGGGGACCACCCGCGGGGTGCCGTCCTGCGCCGTGTAGGCCAGGTGCAGGGCGGACGGCGAGCCGAGGAGCTCCCCCGCGTCCGCCAGCTCGCGGTCGATCTCCTGCTGCTCCATCGCGTGCGTCCCTCCGTCGGTCGCGGCGCCGGCCGCCGCCCTCACCCCGGGGACGGAGCGGGCCGCGCGTCCTCGACATCGGCGTGCTCCCGACATCGAACCGCCGCCGCGGCCCCTCCGCCCGACGTGGGCACCGTGGGGTCCCCTGCCGGTACACCCCACGCCAGGGACTCCCCCGACCGCCGCCGCGGGCGTTGACTGGGACCCGAGCCGGCGTCGCACGGACGCCGACCGCCGCGTGGGAGGAACGACATGACGACGCTCGCCATCATCGGCGCCGGCCCCGGCCTCGGGCTGTCGGTCGCGCGGCGCTTCGGCCGCGAGGGCTTCTCGGTCGCCCTCGTCGCCCGGGACGCCGCGAAGCTGGACCGGCTCGCGGCCGGGCTGCGCGACGAGGGGGTCACCGCCGCCGGGTTCGTCGCCGACGCCCGGGACCGCGCCGCGCTGACCGCCGCGCTCGACCGGGCGGCCGCCGACCTCGGCCCCGTCGAGGTGCTGCAGTACAGCCCCGTGCCCGCGCGCGAGTTCATGAAGCCGACGCTCGAGACCACCGCCGACGACCTCGTCGGCCCGCTCGAGATGTCCGTGCTCGGCCCCGCCGCCGCCGTCCGGCACGTCCTGCCCGGGATGCGCGAGCTGGGCCGCGGCACCGTCCTGTTCCCCAACGGCGGGAGCGCCGTCCGGCCGCGCGACGCCGTGACCGGCACGTCCGTGGCTTTCGCCGCCGAGAGCGCCTACGCCCGGCTGCTACACGAGGCCCTGGCGCCGGAGGGCATCCACGTCGCGCAGCTGATCATCCCGCTCGGCATCGGCGGCGGGGAGCCCGACCACGATCCCGACGCTCTCGCCCAGCGGCTCTGGGAGCTGCACGTCGAGCGTGGCGAGTTCCGCACGCTCGTGCGGCCGCTGGACTGAAGCCACCGGACTGAGACCCCCGCGCGACGGCCGCGGCCCGTCAGGGGCCGGTCGCGCCCTCGTCGGGGAAGGACGTGGTGACCAGCGGGTCGGCGTGCATGTGCACGATCCGCCAGCCGGCCGCGCGACGCCGGTAGACCTTGGTGACGCGACGCTCGCGAACCTCGGGTTCCCCGGTCGCGGACCGGGAGTGGATCTCCTCCACGTGCACGGTCCAGGCGGTGTCCCCGTGGACGTGCTCGTCGAGCTGGTCGAGCCGCCGGTAGACGCCGTTGCGGTACGTCACGGCCACGGCGGCGAGGCGGTCGCGCACCTCCTCCCAGCCGCGCGCGACCCCGCCGAACGCGCCGAGCAGGGAGACGTCCGGGGCCCGGTCCCAGAGCTGCTGGAAGTCGTGCGGGTCGCCGGCCACCAAGGCGGCCAGGGCGGAGCGCTGCGCCGCCTGGAAGTCGGCCCACGTCGACACCATCGTCCTGACCTCCCGGGATGAGCGGTGCGGGCCGCGGGACGGCCCCCGGCGGCCTCGGAGCCTCCACGTCACCACACCGGCAGCGACCGTTCAACCCCTGCGGCGGATCACTCCACAGAGGCCTGGCGCCCGCCTCGCGGCGCCGTGATCCACGTTGCGACCACCAGCCCGACGCCCCACACGGCGGCCGCCACGCCCCAGACCGCGCCCAGGCTCCCCAGCACCTCGGGTCGGATGACCGACACCGCCCCGAGCCATGCCGCGCAGACCGCGACGCACGTCGTCGGGAGCGCCCAGCCCGCCGGGTGGATGGCCGCGAGCCCCGCGACGAGGGACAGTGCGAGGGGCAGCGCGGCCTGGACCGGCCAGTGCTGGAAGCCCACCGTGACGTCGTCGGCGAGCCCTCGCCAGGTGGCGGCGACGGCCATCCCGGCGTAGCCGGCCCATGCCCAGGCCCCGACGGCGGCCCACGCCCCCGGCCACCAGTCGCGGAGGTGCGGTCGAGGGACCGTCGGCGGCCGTCGCACCGGAACGGCCACAGCGGCGGCAGACCCGGCGACGCCCGCCGCGACGATCAGGTGGGCGGGCGTCCCGCTGAGCGCGGCCGCGACCGCGATCGCCAGCCCGCCGAGGACGAGTTGGAGCGCGGCGACGTCACCGAGGCTCGGCCAGATCCCGGCGGCCAGGAGAGGGGCGGCCACCATGACCGTGAACATGAGGCCCCAGCCGGTCGCGAGGAGGCTCATCGGGACCCATTCCGGGCCGTCGAAGTAGCTGGTCAGGTCGATGATCCCGAAGAACAGCACGCTCCAGAAGATGCCGAGCACCACTGCCAGCGGACGCAGCACGCGCGGGCCTGCGGCGGTGTCGGGGGCCGTCGCGTCGGGCGTGGTCATGCTGGCGAGGCTCCGGCAGCCCCGTCGACGGGCCCTGCGGCGAGCCGGTCGCTCAGGAGCCCGAGCCATCGGACGAAGAGCGCTGTCGCCACCGGATCGGGGAGCATCCGTGCCTGTCGAGGCCGGTACTGGTTGGCTCGTTCGCGCATCGCCACCCTGGAGGCGAGACGCGCCCGGCGCGCACGACGGCGCTCGTAGTCGCGCAGCGCGGCCGGCACGTCCTGCGCGTGGTCCAGCGCGCGTGCCAGGACCCAGGCGTCCTCGAGTGCTTGGTTCGCCCCCTGGCCGGCGGTCGGTGGCATGAGGTGCGCCGCGTCGCCGAGCAGCGTGACCCGTCCGCGCCCCCACTCACGGGCCACGTCGTGGCCGTAGTGGGGGTAGAAGCCGATGGTGGCGTCGTCGACCCTGGCGAGGAGACCCGGCACCGGTTCGGCCCAGTGTCCGAAGCGGCCCGCCAGGTCCGCGACGACCGAGCGCGGCCGCGGCTCGTCCGGGCGCCATGGGTGGTCGAACCACCACTGGACCTGATGGTCGCCGGCGTCGAACATACCGACGAGCCCCTCGGGGCCGACGACGAACAGCCCGGTGCCGGTGATGTCCGCGTCGGCCCGCGCCGTCAGCATCCCCTGCCAGGTGACCCAGCCCGTGGCGCGCGGCTCCGCCGATCCGTGCAGGTCGCGCCGCACCACCGACCGCCCGCCGTCCGCCCCCACCACGACGTCCCCCGTCCGGCTGGTGCCGTCCTCGAGCCTGACGCCCGCACCGCCGCCGTCCTGGGTCACGGCGACGGCCTTCTTCCCGTACTCGACCACGCCGTCCGGCAGCCGGGCCGCGAGCCGCCGGACCACGTCGCGGCGCCGCACGCAGACCTGCGGCGAGCCGAATCGGCGGGTCGCAGCGCCGACCCGGATGCGTCCGAGCCGGCGACCGTCCCAGCCGCGGTTCTCGAGGACCTCGAGCCGTGTCCCGAGCCCGTCGAGCGAGATCCCGATGTCGTGGAGCACCGCCGTCCCGCCGCTCCAGAGGATGAACGCCGCACCGGTCTCGCGCGGCGACTCCGCGCGCTCGACGACCTCGACGTCATGCCCCCGATCGATCAGGGCCACCGCCGCTGCCAGGCCGCCGATCCCCGCACCCACCACCAGGACTCGCACCGCAGTCCCTCTCCCGCGACAAGCCCCCTCCTCTGGATCGTCCGTCCGGGGCCCGGCGCACGCACCGTCCGCGCCAGGTTTCACCCCCCAGGGGCCCGTGCGTACCCACCTCGGCGCGACTGTCGCCGGAGCCGGTCTCGCGGTCGACGAGCGTCGTCCCCACCGCCACCTGCACGGTCGCGATATCCACAGACGCTCAGGCAACCACATGACGATCTGCCCTACAGTGACCGCGACGTCACCGCCGACAGGGAGCCCCGTCATGACCCGCAGCCGGGCCATTCTCGCCGCCACCTCCATCGCCGCTGCCGCTGCGCTCCTCGTCGCCGGCTGCGACGACGACCCGCCCGCGACGCCGTCTCCCGAGACCACCGCCGCCAGCGAGAGCCCCTCCGCGTCCCCGTCGCCCAGCGCCACCGCCGTCGTCGTCGCACCCGAGCGGCCGAAGGAGATGGACGACGACGGCCCCGCCGGCGCTGAGGCGGCGGCGGTGTACTTTCTCGAGCTCGACCCGTACATCATGAAGACCGGAGACACTGCCGAGTGGGAGGCAATGTCGCAAGAGAGTTGCGAGTACTGCACAAATCGTCTTGAGCAGGCGAAACTCATCGAAGAGCGCGGCGATACATTCGAGGGCGGCGAGGCGCGCATCCGGATCTTGCACACATACGAACAAGATGCGACCACGGGGATCTGGCCGATCGATGTTGAGATCAAGGAGGCCCGGTCGACCATCACTGACACCAAGGGAACTGTCGTCTTCGAGCAAAAGGCCCAGACGAGTACAGCACGGGTTGAGACCACTCAAAGCGACGGCCGCTGGGCCATTGTCGGCGTGCCCGATATTCCGGAGTCGTGATGCTCAGCTTGTCAGTGGTGATCGTCCTGATTGCAGCACTTGCGTCGGGTGTGCCGAACGCCGACTACGACAGTCGCTCCAACGATAATGACAACGAATACACCGTCGAGAGTCACGGTCAGGGTTGGGTGGAGACGGCCGACGGCCGCGAACCCGCGAACAACGAGCCGAAGGACCGCTACGCCCGCACTGACGCGGTGACGTGCGGGACGCTGGGTGAAGACCTGGATTCCCTCAGCGGCATCGTCACAGCACCGGGTGCATGCCCGGAAGGCACGGACGTCGTGGAGATCACGACTCCGTGCGAGGACGGCGAGTACGCCCTCGATGCGCTCTGGGTGCAGCGAGTCCGGGAGAACGGCACCTACGACGACGCCGAGCAGCTCTCCGAGGACGAGTGCGTCTCCCCCGCGGACCTCGCACGCCAGGCACAGCGCGAGTTCAAGACCATGAAGATCCAGGCGCCGGAAGCGACGGTGCAGGGCAACCCGCCGATGGTGGTCAACGTCCACTACCCCGCGTACACCACCGCGGCGCCGCAGGATCGCACGGTCACGCTGCTCGGCGTGCCCGTCGTCCTGCGCGCGGAGCCCACCGAGTACACGTGGGACTTCGACGACCCGTACTCGCCCACCGGCAGCACGCTGACGACGACCTCCCCCGGTCGCCCGTGGCACGAGGGCGACGCCACCCCTGACCAGTCGTGGGTCGGGCACACCTACAGCCAGCTCGGCACGCCTGGCGAGAACGCGGGCACTGCCGTGGACGACAAGGGCAACGTCTACCGCGACGGCGTCACCGTCTCGCTCACCACCACCTGGCAGGGCCGCTTCCGCGTCCAGGGCACCAGCGACTGGACCGACATCCCGGGCACCATCTCGACGACGAGCACCACCGGCCCCGCCACGGTCACCGAGGCGCGCACCCGCCTCGTCTGCGAGGACCTCGCCGGCAACGACGTCTGCTGAGCCGGGACCGCACCACTCTCCGACTGCCGGTCGGCCAGGGCGGGGAAACTCTTGCCCCCGCGCGCGCCATCTTGGTTGGATATCGACATCGTCGAACAAGGGAGTTCGTCATGCCGGAGCCGACTCGCCGCCAGGTCCTCGCCATGGTGCCCGCCGGGGCCTTCCTGGCGATCGCTGCGCCGCTACGCGCCCGCGCGGCCACCCCCACGGACCACCCTCGTCTCCTGGCGAACGCCCGCGCGATCTTCGCCGGCACGGCGGCATCGAACAGCCGGCCGGAGGCCGCGGCGAGGCTCGCCGCGATCCACTCCGCCGCGCGCTCGCACCTCGCCGGTCTGGACGGCGCGGGGCCCGGCGAGCTGTTCGCCGGCGTCCCGCTCGGCACCAGCGACCCGAACCTCAGCACCTCGTTCCTCCGGCTGTACGAGATCGCCCTGGCCACCAGCACCCCCGGCTACGCCTCCGACCTCGTCGGCAGCACGACGGTCCGGCGCCGCGTGCTCGACGGGCTCGAGTGGCTGCACGCGCACCACTTCGGCGACCAGGCGACCGGCTACTACGGCAACTGGTTCACCTGGGAGATCGGCATCCCCGCGAGCGTCAGCAAGACGTTCGCCCTCCTCACCGACCTCATCGCAGCGGAACGCCCCGCCCTGATCCCGCGGTACGTCGCCTCCATGGACGCCTACCTGCGTCACGGCAAGGACGGCGACGTCGACCTCGACTCGCGCTTCCACACCGGCGCAAACCTCGCCGACATCACGACCAACCGCGTGCTGCAGGGCGCCGTCACCGGCGACGACGCCCGCGTCGCCAAGGCGATCGCGGACCAGTCGACGGTGTTCGCGACGATCGACCCGTACGACATCCAGCACGGCAACACCGACGGCTACTACGCCGACGGGTCGTTCATCCAGCACCACTCGGTGGCCTACACCGGGTCGTACGGGCGCACGCTGCTGACCCGCGTCGTGCAGACCATCAAGCTGCTCGACGGCACCTCCGCCGCCGGCGGCACCGAGCTGCCCGACGTCGTCCACGGCTGGGTCCGCGACGGTTTCGCACCCGTCATCGTCGACGGCTGGATGATGGAGATCGTCAAGGGCCGGGCGGTGTCGCGCACCGGCACCGGGTACGCCGACGTCGCCACGGTGCTCGAGGCCGCCGTCGACCTCGGCGGCTACACGAGCGCCGAGAACGCGACCGCCCTCGGCGCGTACGTCCGCCACCTCGCGACGGCGTCGCCCACGCCGCCGGACCCCGCCCGGTTCGTCTCGCCGGTGAGCGCCGTGAGGTACGCCGACCTCCTCGCCGAGGCGGGAGCCCCCGTCGCGGACCTCAACCCGCCGGAGCGCTCCGTCGCCCTCAACGCGATGGACCGCACCGTGCACCGCCGCCCCGGGTACACGTTCGCGCTGGCGCGCAGCTCGGACCGCATCAGCCGGTACGAGTACATGAGCGGCGAGAACCTCCGGCCGTGGTTCCAGGGCGACGGGGCCCACTATCTCTACCTCGCCGGCCAGGACCACACGCAGGCGTTCGGCGTCGACTTCTACACCACCGTCTCGCCGTACCGCCTGCCGGGCACCACCGTGCCCGTCGAGGAGCGGCAGTCGATCCCCGAGCTGTACGGGCAGGCCTGGTACGAGAACCCCGGCCACCCGCTCGGGTTCACCTCGTCGTCGGAGTCGCAGAACACCTACGTCTACTTCCCGCGCGGCACGAACGCCTTCTCCGGCGGCGCGACGCTGGGCACGTACGGCGCCGCCGGCATGGTGCTGTCGGACGACGTCCCCTGGCTCGACGCGCAGGCCGGCGTCCTGCCGGACGACTTCGTCGCCTACGCGAACGCCCGCGCGGTGAAGTCGTGGTTCCTGCTCGACGACGAGGTCGTCGTCCTCGCCGCGGGCATCCGCGACGAGCACGGCCGCGCCGTCGTCACGACGCTCGACTCCCGCATCGCCGCGCCCGGCGACGGGGTCGTCGTGACGGGCGCCCGCACCGACGGCGGCCCATGGTCGCCGTCGGACGGCGCCGCGACGCTCGCGTGGCTGCGGTGGGACAACCCCGGGCAGGGCGTAGCGGTCGGGTACGCCGTCCTCGACTCCGAGCCCGTGCGCGTGACGCTCGAGGACGTGACCCGCAGCCGCCGCACGGTCCGGACGTCGAACCCCGACACCGCGGTGACGAAGCGCGTGTTCACGGCCGCCGTCGAGCACGCGGCGCAGCCGTCGCCGATCGCGTACGCGATCGTGCCCGGCGCGACCGCCGAACAGCTCGCCGGCTACGGGCGGCGCGGCCCGCTGGACGTGCTCGCCAACGACGAGCGCGTGCAGGCCGTGCGTCACTCCGGCCTCGGGCTCACGGCCGCCACCGTGTTCCGGGGCCGCGCCCACATCCGGAACCTGGTGGTCGACGGCCCGGCGTCGGTCCTCGTGCGCGAGGACGACGACGGCGTGACCCTCGCGCTGTCCGACCCGACGATGCGGCGCGACGCCGTCACGGTGACGGTCCGGGGCCGGCGCCTCGACGTCGTCGCTGCGGACGACGGCGTCGAGGTACGCCGGGTGCCGGGCGGCACCGAGGTCCGGGCGCGCACGCACGAGGCGTACGGCGCGAGCCTCACCGCGACGCTGCGGCGCCGTTAGATCGCACTGCGTCCTGGCCTGGCCTGGCCTGGCCACGTTCATCCGCGACCGGGCGAAACGCCCACGGGAGCTCCGTCCGGACGGCTCACTTCACCGCGCCGCCGAGCGCGCCGGCGGCGATGTACCGCTGCGCGAGGACGAGGAGCACGATCGCCGGCACGGAGGAGATGACGGCGCTCGCCATGACGGGCCCCCAGCTCTGGACGTTGCCCTGCAGGTAGTCGTAGATGCCGAGGGTGATGGGCTTGATGTCCGCACCCGTGGTGAGGGTGAGGCCGAACATGAAGTCGCTCCACGCGAAGAGGAAGCTGAACAGCCCGGCGGTGATGAGCGAGTTCTTGCTCACGGGCACGATGATCGACCAGAACGCGCGGAAGTGGCCGGCGCCGTCGACGCGCGCCGCCTCGGTGAGCGCGGGCGGGATGGACCGCATGAACGCGCTCATGATGAGGATGGCGAACGGGATGCCGTGGGTGGCGTTCGCGAGGATCAGCCCGACGTACGTGTTGAGCAGGCCCAGGTCGTTGAACAGCGTGTAGAGCGAGTTCGCGATGACGATGCCGGGGATCATCTGTGCCAGGAGCAGCACGAACAGGAAGATCCCCATGCCGCGCAGGCGGAACCGCGACAGCGCGTAGGCGGCGGGCGTGGCGACCACCAGCGACACGAGCACCGCGCCGAGGGCCACGATCATGCTGGTGACGAGGTTGCCCGTCTGGTCCTCCCACGCCCGCTGGTAGCCCTCGAACGTGACGTTCGTCGGGAAGAACGAGCTGTTCGCCGCCGTGCCTCCACCCTGGAGGGACACGTTGACCATCCAGTAGACGGGGAACAGCATGACCGCGAGGAGCACGATCCCGACGATCGTGTACCGCAGCTTCCGGGCGTCGGTCGTCTGATTCACGATGAACCTCACTCATCCACGGCGCGCTTGTTGACGCGCAGGTACACGACGGCGAACAGCAGCGACACCACGATGAGGATGTTGCTGACCGCGGCGCCGGTGCCGAAGGAGAACTCCTGGAACGAGCGCCGGTAGGAGTCGGTGGCCAGGGTCTGGGTCGCGTTGGCGGGTCCGCCGCCGGTGAGGCCCAGGATGATGTCGAGCACCTTCAGGGTGTAGATCACGCCGAGCACGAGGACGACGCTGACCACGGGCCGCAGGTTGGGCCAGGTGATGTGCCAGAACGCCTTGGCGCCGGTGGCGCCGTCCAGGGCGCCGGCCTCGTAGAGCTCGTCGGGGATGTTCTGCAGCCCGGAGTACAGCAGCGTCATGTTGAACGGGATGCCCACCCAGACGTTCACCAGGACGACGGCCACGAGCGCGACGTCGGGGCTGGTGAGCCAGTGGACCGGCGCGATGCCGATCGAGCCCAGCGCCTCGTTGAGGATGCCGCCGTCCTGGTCGAGGATCCACTTCCACACCGCGGTGCCCGCGATCATCGGCAGCAGCCAGGGCAGCAGGAGAAGTGACCGCAGCACGTTCCCCAGCGGGAACCGCCGCTTGAAGAACAGAGCGAACAGCAGCCCGATGACGAACTGGCCGACGATCGAGCCGAGCGTGAACAGCGCGGTGTTCAGCACCGTGGTGCGGAACAGGCCGCTCGTGACGACCTCGACGTAGTTGTCGAGCCCGACCCACGGCGCCTCGCCCGAGACGAAGGTCCGCACGGTGTAGTCCTGCGACCCCATCACGAGGTTCTTGACGATCGGGTACCCGAAGAACACGAGCACGTACGCGATCGCGGGCACGAGGAACAGCCACTGGGCGGTCCGCTCGCGCATCCGGGCGCGGCTGCGCCGACGGTCGGCGCCGCGACCGGGCGCGACGACGGACGCCGGGCCGGCGAGGGTGGTGGTCATCGTCGATCCTTCCTCGGTGACGACGCGCGCGACGTGAGCGTGCGCATCAGTGCTCCGTCGCCCGCTCGAGGGCTTCCGCGGGAGGCTCGCTCCCGGTCAGCGCGAGCTGCTGGGCGGTGTAGATCTGGGTGGCGGCGCCGGGCCAGTCCGGCCCGAGCAGCGCGGTGCGCGACCGGGCGGTCTGCACGGTGTCGACGAACGTCGCCACGACCGGGTTCTCGGCGGCCGCCTCCGCGGCGACCTCGGTGTCCGACGGGACGGCGCCGCGGCCGGTCGCCATCGCGAGCTGGTGCTCGCCGCGGGTCACGCACGCGACGAAGTCGCCGGCCTTCGCCATCTTCTCGGGGTTCCCGGTGCGCGGGACGGTGAACGCCTCGCCGCCGAGCGGCGCCTCGAGCGTGTCCCCCGCCTCCGGGACGGGCAGCGGGACGGCGGCGTAGTCGAGCCCGTCGGCCGCCTCGAGCGCGGGCATGTTCCACGGCCCGTTGACCATCATCGCGGCCTTGCCCGCGATGAACTGGTCGTTGACGTCGTTCTGCGACCAGTTGACGACGCTCGACGACGCGTACCCGTCCTGCACGAGGCCGTTGACGAACGAGAGCGCCTCGACCGCCTGGGGCGACGTGAGGTCGTCCTCGTCCGCCCCGTTGCTCCACAGGTAGGGCAGGAACTGCCAGGTGCCCTCGAAGGTGTTGGCGGCGCTGAACGCGAGGCCGTAGCGCCCGTCGGTGGTCAGCGCCTCGGCGGCCGCGCGCAGCTCGTCCCAGGTGGTGGGCGGCTCGATCCCCGCCTCGGCGAGCGCGTCGACGTCGTAGAACAGGCCGACCGTGTTGACGACCGGCGCGATGCCGCACAGGTCGCCGTCGTAGGTGCCCGCGTCGACGACGCCCTGCGGGAACCCGTCGCCCGTGATGCCGTAGTCGGTCAGCGGGCTGAGCGCGCCGGACGACGCGATCTGCTGCACGTCGGGGTTGTCGAGCATGAGGACGTCGGGGAGCGTGTCCGACGACGCCTGCTGCAGGACGGTCGCGATGAGCCCGGAGCCTGCCACGTGGTTGGCCTGCACCTTCATCCCGACCTCGGCGGCGCAGGCGTCGTAGACCTCCTGGTAGACGGGCGCGCTGGTGTCGGACAGCGTGTCGGTCACGACCAGCGTGCCGTCGTCCGCACGGGCACCGCCGCTGCAGGCTGACAGCCCCAGGACGACGACGGCGGCCGACGCCGCGCCGACGGCGGTGTGGGTTCGTCGCACAGTCGTAGCTCCTTCGCTCGGTTCACGTGACGGCGAGGTTAGGCACGACCCGGCGAGACTGTCAAAGCGCTTTACCAATCTCGCCCGGCTGTGTGATCATCGATCCGCAGCACCGTTCCCGAGCCCGGTGCCCGACCTGATTCCCGACCTGAGGAGTGCCCGTGGTGACCATGCAGGACGTGGCCGACCGGGCCGGCGTCTCCCTGACGACCGTGTCGTTCGTCGTCAACGGGACCAAGCGCGTGGCCCCGGCGACGCGCACCCGCGTCGAGGACGCGATGGCCGACCTGGGGTACCGCCGCAACGTGCTCGCCCGGGCCCTGGCGAGCCGCCGCAGCCACATCGTGGCGCTGGTCTTCCCCGCCCTGCAGCACCGCCTCGGCAGCACCGCGCTGAGCATCGTCACCGCGGCCGCGAGCGCCGCGACCGAGCGGGGCTTCAACGTCGTGCTCTGGCCGGTCGACGACGTCGCCCAGCTCGACGACTACCTGTCCGGCGGGCTCGTCGACGGCGTCCTGCTGATGGAGGTCACCGCCGACGACCCGCGCGTCGCGCTGCTCGCCGAGCGCGAGGTGCCCTTCGGGCTGATCGGCCGGACCGAGGACACGACCGGGCTGTCGTACGTCGACATGGACTTCGCCGGCATGGTCGCCACCGGGCTCGACCACCTCACCGACCTCGGCCACCGCCGGGTCGCGCTGTTCCTCGGCGAGCCGGGCGGCCCCTCCGGCCCCGCGTGGTCGGGGTACGGGCCGGTCGTACGCACCGCGCAGGCCTACGAGGCCGAGGCGGCCCGCCGCGGCCTCGACCCGATCGTCGTCCGCGGCGGCCAGGACCCGCGCTCGGGCCGGCAGGCCGCCACCGCCCTGGTCGCCGACCACCCCGACGTCACGGCCGTCCTCGTCCTCAACGAGGCGGCGCTGTCCGGCTTCGTGAACGGGCTCGTCGCGGCCGGGCGCGCCGTCCCCGACGACGTCTCCGTCCTCGCGCTCGCGACCTCCGCGGCGGACCTGGCCACGGCGGACCCCGCCGTCAGCGCGGTCGTCGCGCCCGGCGCCGAGCTCGGCGCCCGCAGCGTCCAGGACCTCGTCGACCGCCTCGCCGACACGTCCGCGGCCCCCACCCACGACCTCCTGCCCGGCACGCTCCGGCTCGTCGGCTCCACCGCCGACGCCCGCTGAGACCGGCCGGCGCGCCCCGCACCACCCGCACCACGGAAGGCCCTCCCCCATGAAGTTCACCGACGGTTTCTGGCACGCCCGCCCCGGCGTCGCGATCCACTACGCCCGCGAGGTGGACCGGGTCGCCGCCGACGGCGCGAGCCTGCGGTCCGTCGCGCCGACCAAGGTCGTGCGGCACCGCGGCGACACCCTGAACAACCCGGTCATCACGACGACGGTGTCGTCGCCGATGGAGAACGTCGTGCGGGTGCAGCACGTCCACCACAAGGGCCGCCAGGAGCCCCGCCGCTTCGAGCTGGACCTGCTCGACGGCGTCGGCGAGGCGAAGGTCGTCGACGGCCAGGGCACGCTCACCACCGGCGACCTCAGCGTGCAGCTGTCTGCCGGGAAGTCCTGGGAGCTGTCGTTCCACGCCGGCGGGCGCCGCCTCACCGGGTCGAGCGGCAAGTCGGCCGCGTGGGCCGACGTCGCCCCCGACGCCTCGGTCGACCACGGCCCGATCGAGCTGCACCGCGACGGGCGCACCAGCTACGTGTTCGACCAGCTCGACCTGGGCGTGGGCGAGCTCGTCTACGGCCTGGGCGAGCGCTTCGGTCCGGTGGTGAAGAACGGCCAGACCGTCGACATCTGGAACTACGACGGCGGCACGTCCAGCGAACAGGCGTACAAGAACGTGCCGTTCTACCTCACCACGGGCGGGTACGGCGTCTTCGTCAACGACCCCGGTCACGTCTCGTTCGAGGTGGGCTCGGAGGCCGTCGAGCGCGTGCAGTTCTCTGTGCTCGGCGAGGCGCTGGACTACTTCGTGGTCTACGGTCCCGACCCGAAGACGATCCTCGAGCGCTACACCGCCCTCACGGGCCGGCCCGCCGAGATCCCCGCCTGGAGCTACGGGCTGTGGCTGTCCACGAGCTTCACGACCGACTACGACGAGGCCACGGTCAACTCGTTCATCGACGGGATGGCGGAGCGGGACATCCCGCTGAGCCTGTTCCACTTCGACTGCTTCTGGATGCGCGAGTTCAACTGGTGCGACTTCGAGTGGGACGAGCGGACCTTCCCGGACCCGGAGGGCATGCTGGCCCGGCTGCACGACCGCGACCTGCGGGTGTGCGTGTGGATCAACCCGTACATCGCCCAGCAGTCGACCCTCTTCGACGAGGGCATGGCGGCCGGCTACCTGGTGAAGCGCCGGGACGGGTCGGTCTGGCAGTGGGACCGCTGGCAGGGCGGCATGGGCCTCGTCGACTTCACGAACCCGGACGCCGCCTCCTGGTACAAGGACAAGCTGCGCGTGCTGGTGCGCCAGGGCGTCGACGCGTTCAAGACCGACTTCGGCGAGCGGATCCCGGTGGACGTCGAGTACTTCGACGGCTCCGACCCGGAGCGGATGCACAACTACTACACGCACCTGTACAACGAGGCGGTGCACGAGGTGCTCGCTGAGGCGCGCGGCGCGGGCGAGGCCGTGCTGTTCGCCCGGTCGGCCACCGCTGGTGGGCAGCAGTTCCCGGTGCACTGGGGCGGCGACTCCACGGCGTCGTACGTGTCGATGGCCGAGTCGCTGCGCGGCGGCCTGTCGCTCGCGTACAGCGGGTTCGGGTACTGGAGCCACGACATCGGCGGCTTCGAGATGACGCCGGACGCCGGCGTGTTCAAGCGCTGGACGGCGTTCGGCCTGTTCTCCAGCCACAGCCGCATGCACGGCAGCGGGTCCTACCGCGTCCCGTGGATGTTCGGCGAGGACGAGTCCGACCCGACGAGCGCCGTCGCCGTGACCCGCACGTTCGCGCGGTTCAAGAACCGGCTCGCGCCGTACCTCGTCGCCACCGGGCACGAGGCGCACCGGTCGGGCACGCCGATGATGCGGCCCATGCTGCTGGAGTTCCCCGACGACCCCGCGGTGCCGCACCTGGACCGCCAGTACATGCTCGGGTCCGACCTGCTCGTGGCGCCGGTGTTCAACGCCGAGGGCGACGTCGACCTCTACCTGCCCGACGGCGAGTGGGCCGGCCTCCTCACCGGCGAGCGCGTCGCCGGCGGCCGCTGGGTGCGGGAGAACCACGGCTTCGACTCCCTACCGGTCTACGTCCGCGCCGGCGGCGTCGTCCCGCTCAGCGCCCACGAGGAGCGCCCGGACGCCGACCACCTCGACGGGCTGACGCTGCTCGTGCTCCCCGGAGCCGTCGGCTGGACGCGGAGCGTCGAGGTCGACGGCGCCGACGGCGAGGCCGTGGCGTTCACCGTCCGGCGCGACGGTGACGAGGTCGTCGTCGAGTCGGCGCTCGGGGCGGGCTGGTCGGTCGAGGTCGTGGGCGGCGCCCGCGCGCAGGCCGCGGACGGCGTCGCGCGGGTCGCGGCATGAGCGGCCCGACGGCGGGCCCCGGCGTCAGCGTCGCGCACCCCGGCTCGGACCTGCCCGGCTGGCTGCCGGACGCCGTGGAGGCGGCCGGCGGCCGGCTGGTCGCGCCGGGCCCGGAGACGGAGGGCCTGCTCTGGTTCGGCGGCGACCTCGCCGTCCTGCGGTCGGCGCTGGCGTCCGCGCCCGGGACCCGCTGGGTCCAGCTCCCGTCGGCCGGGGTCGACGCGTACGCCGACGCCGGGCTGCTGGAGGCGCCCGGCATCACCTGGACCTCCGCGAAGGGCTCCTTCGCCCGCCCCGTGGCCGAGCACGCCCTCGCGCTGACCCTGGCGACGCTCCGGCACCTGCCGGAGCGCGCCCGCGCCCGCTCGTGGGGCAGGTCCGCCGGGACGTCGCTGTTCGGGGCCGACGTGCTCGTCCTCGGCGCCGGCGGCATCGCCCGCACGTACCTCGACCTCCTGGCGCCGTTCGGCACGCGCACCGTCGTGGTCCGCCGTCGGGCCGAGCCGGTGCCCGGCGCCGAGCGCACCGTCACCACGGACCACCTGGCGGCCGAGCTCGCCCGGGCCGACGTCGTCATGGTGGCCGCGGCGCTGACCACGCAGACCCGGGCGCTGCTGGGCGCGGACGAGCTGGCCGCCATGAAGCCCGGCGCCGTCCTCGTCAACATCGCGCGCGGCGGGCTCGTGGACACCGACGCCCTCGTGGCGGCGCTGGCCTCGGGCCGTCTCGGTGGCGCGGCGCTCGACGTCACCGATCCGGAGCCCCTGCCCGACGGCCACCCGCTGTGGGACCTGCCGACCGCGCTGATCACCCCGCACACCGCGGACACCCCGGAGATGGTCGCGCCGCTGCTGCGCGCGCGGGTCGAGGAGAACCTCCGCCGGTTCGTCGCGGGCGAGCCGCTCGACGCCGTCGTCGACCCGGCCACGGGCTACTGACGTGGGCCCGGTCCGCGTCGACGACCTGCGCGGCGTCGTCGTCATGGGCGTCGCGGGCTGCGGCAAGTCGACGGTGGGCGGCCTGCTCGCCGCCCGCCTGGGCCTGCAGTTCGTGGACGCCGACGACCTGCACCCGCCGTCGAACGTCGCCAAGATGTCGGCGGGGACCCCGCTGACCGACGACGACCGGCTCCCCTGGCTCGCCCGCGTCGCGGAGGTGCTGCGGGCCGGGGCCGATGCGGGCAGCCCTGTCGTCATGGCCTGCTCGGCCCTGCGCCGGTCGTACCGCGACGCCCTGCGCGACGGCGCGGGCGGCGGCGTCCTGTTCGTCCACCTACACGGCGACCGCGACCTGCTCGCGCGGCGGATCGCCGCGCGCGCGGACCACTTCATGCCGCCCGCGCTCCTGGACTCGCAGCTCGCCACGCTCGAGCCGCTGGGCGCCGACGAGACCGGCGTCGTGGTCGACGTCGACCGGCCCGCGGACCGCGCCGTCGACGTCGTCGCGGCCCTGTTCAACCCCACCGTCCCGTCCTGACGCCGCCGGCACGACGCCGCTCCGTCCGCCGCGCCGGGCGACGTCGCCTGCCCCTCGTTGACACTTAGGGTTCTAACGGTTAGATTTCTACTCATGACCGAGCAGCCCGTGCCCACCAGCAGCCTGGAGCTCGTCCGTTGGATCGGATGGGCCCAGCGCAAGGCGGCCGAGGACTGGATCCGCGAGCGCGAGCTCAGCCACGAGCAGGCCTTCGTGCTCGGTTACCTGGTCCAGAACCCCGGCGCGATCCAGCGCGACATCGCCGAGGTGAGCCGCACGAGCGCGGCGAGCGTCACGAGCCTCCTGCAGGGACTCGAGCGCCGCGGCCTCGTCGAACGCCGGCCCGAGCCCGGCAACGCGCGCGTGAAGCGCGTCCACGCGACCCCTGACGGCGCGCAGCTCGTCGCCGGATTCTCCGACGCGATCGCCGCGGCCGACGAGACGATCCTCGCCCCGTTGGACGCCGCCGAACGAGAGACCCTGCGAGCCCTCCTGACCAAGATCGTCTCGGAGCTGCCGCAGCCCACCCGGGACTGACCCGCCCGGCGCCGCCGCGCCGCGCACGACCGGCTCCCCCTCTCAGAGCCCACCCCTCACTCCTTCCCCCCGCCGCGCCGGCGTCCGTCGGCGTGCGCCGAGGCCTGCCCGAGACGGAGCAGCAGCCATGAGCACCACCGACCTCACCACCCCCGATCCCACCTCCCCCGACACCACCACCACGGCCGCGGCCGCGGCCGACGCCGTCGGCACCAACCGCTGGTACCTCTCCTCCGCCCCGATCGTCCGCGCCCTCGTGCACCTGTGCGTGCCGATGGCCGCCGCGATGATCGTCGGCGCCGTCTACAACGTCATCAACGCGGGCTTCGTCGGTTCGCTGCACGACAACGCGCTGCTCGCCGCCGTCACGCTCGGCACCCCGATCCTGGGCCTGGTCATGGCCGTGGGCGGCGTGTTCGGCGTCGGCGGCGGGTCGCTCATCTCCCGCCTGCTCGGCGCGGCCGAGCGCGACCCCGCCGAGGCCGCGAAGGTCAAGCACGTCTCGTCCTTCGCCGTCTGGGGCGCGGTGATCACCGGCGCCGTGCTCGGCGCCCTGGGGCTGGTGTTCCTCCAGCCGCTCGTCGCACTGCTGGGCGCCGACGCCGCGACCGCCGCGGCGACGGGCACGTACGTCGCCGTCATGCTCCTCTTCGTGCCCGTGCTGACCGCGGCGTTCTGCCTGGAGCAGCTCGTGCGGGCCGAGGGGGCGTCACGCCAGGTGATGCTCGGGCTGATCGGCTCGACCGTCCTCAACCTGGTGCTCGACGCCGTGTTCATCCTCGGGCTGCACTGGGGCGTCGCGGGCGTCGCCGTCGCCACCGGCCTGTCGAACCTCGCCGTCGTCGCGTACTTCGCCGTCTGGCTCACCCGGCACAGCGAGCACCTGAGCGTCGCCCCGCGCTGGTTCACCCTCTCCCCCGCCGTGCTCAAGCCCGTCTTCGGCGTCGGCGTCGGCGAGCTGCTCCAGGCGTCCTTCCTCATCGTCACCTCGCTGGTGCTGAACAACCTCGCCGCGGCCTACGGCGACGGCCCGCTCGCCGCCATGGGCGTCGCCGTCCGCATCGCCCAGGTCCCCGAGTTCCTCCTCATGGGCGTCACCCTCGGCGTCCTGCCGCTGCTCGCCTACGCCTACGGCAAGGGCGACCGCGGACGCCTGACCGCGGCGCTGCGCACGTCCGCGCTCACCGTCGGCGGCGTGGGGGTCCTGTTCTCCGCCGTCGTGATCCTGTTCCGCGACCAGGTGTTCTCCGTGTTCGTCTCCGATCCCACGGTCCTCGCCATCGGCGCGACCATCCTCACCGCCCAGCTCGTCGCGATGATCGCCAACGGCTTCGCCGGCCTCCTCACCTCGCTCTTCCAGGCCACCGGCCGGGCCACGCCCGCGATCGTCATGTCCCTGGCGCAGGGCGTGCTGTTCATCCCCATCGTGATCCTCGGCAACCTCTGGTTCGGGCTCGCCGGCATCGTCTGGGCACTGACCGTCACCGAGATCCTCGTGTGCCTCGTCGGCGTCGTGCTGTGGCTCGCGTTCCGCCGCGCCATCGACCGGGGGCTGGCGGAGGGCAGCCCGCAGCGGGCACAGGAGACGCTCGCTGCCGCGGGGGCCTGACGGTGCCTGGCGCCGCACCCGGCGACGGGCCGCGGCACGTACTGTGAGCGCCGCACCACTGACGAAGGAGAACTCTCTTGCGCACCGTCAACGCCTACGCCGCCCCGTCCGCGACCGAGCCGCTGGTCCCCACGACCATCGAGCGTCGCGACGTCGGCCCGAAGGACGTCCTGATCGCCATCCGCTACGCGGGGATCTGCCACTCCGACATCCACACCGTGCGCGGCGACTGGGGCCCGATCACCTACCCCCAGGTCGTCGGCCACGAGATCGTCGGCGAGGTCGTCGAGGTCGGCCCCGCCGTCACCAAGCACGCCGTCGGCGACCGGGTCGGCGTCGGCTGCATGGTCAACTCGTGCCGCGAGTGCGAGAACTGCCGCGCCGGCATGGAGAACTACTGCCTCCAGGGCAACACCGGCACGTATGCCGCCGTGGACCGCGACGGGAGCATCACCCAGGGCGGCTACTCCACGCACGTGGTCGTGGACGAGGACTTCGTCCTGCGTGTCCCCGCCGCCCTCGACTACGCGGCCGCCGCGCCGCTGCTGTGCGCGGGCATCACCACCTACTCGCCCCTCGCGCACTGGAACGCCGGCCCCGGCAAGCGGGTCGCGGTCGTCGGCATGGGCGGCCTCGGCCACATGGCCGTGAAGATCGCCGCGGCGATGGGCGCCGAGGTCACCGTTCTCTCGCGCACCCTGGCGAAGAAGGACGACGGCCTCGCCTTCGGCGCGACCGACTACTACGCCACCGACGACGCCGCCACGTTCGAGGCGCTCGCGAACCGGTTCGACCTCATCGTCAACACCGTCAGCGCGCCTCTCGACCTGAACCTCTACCTGCGGCTGCTGCGCCTCGACGGCACCATGGTCAACGTCGGCGCCCCGCCGGAGCCGCTGCCGATCCAGGTGTTCTCGCTGTTCAACAACCGCCGGTCGTTCGCCGGCTCCAGCATCGGCTCCATCGCCGAGACCCAGGAGATGCTCGACTTCTGCGCCGAGCACGGCATCGCGCCCGAGACCGAGCTCATCGCCGCCGACCAGATCAACGACGCCTACGAGCGCGTGCTGTCCAGCGACGTGCGCTACCGGTTCGTCATCGACACCGCGACCCTGTAGCACCGCATCGCCGCCCTCGCGGGCCGGTGCCGACGTCGCTGTCAGACGGCAGGGGCGTCGGCGCCGGCGAGGAACTCCCGCAGGGCGGCGGCCACCTCGTCCGGGGCCTCCTCGGCCTGGTGGTGACCGGACCCGATCTGGCGGTGCCGCAGCGGCCGGTCGAGCCACGGCTCCCAGATGGCGGCCGGGTCGCCGTGGATGTCCAGGTCGTCCCCGGTCGACTCGAGCAGGAGCGTCGGGCACCCGACCCGGCGCCCGGCCGCGCGGTCGTCCTCGTCGTGGCGGCGGTCGATGCCGAGACCGGCGCGGTAGTCCTCGCACATCCCGTGCACGACGGCGGGGTCCCGCAGCGCCTCCCAGACGTCGGCGTGGTTGCCGGGTCCGATGTCCTCCGGCGGCGGCGTGCGGTACCAGGCGTCGGGGTCGGCGGTGATGACGCGCTCGGCGGGCTTGTCGTCCTGGGCGAGGAACCACCAGTGCCACCAGGCGCGGGCGAACCGCGCGTCCGTCCGTTCGAGGTGCTCGACCACGGGCAGCCCGTCCATGACGACGAGGTGCGTGACCCGCTCCGGGTGGTCCATGGCGGTGCGGAAGGCGACCAGCGACCCGCGGTCGTGGCCCACCACGGCGAACCGGTCGTGGCCCAGCGCGGACATCAGGTCGACGACGTCCCGCGCCATCGCCCGCTTGCTGGACTGCGCGTGGTCCGGCGCGTCGGGCGGCAGCGTCGACCTCCCGTAGCCGCGCAGGTCGGGGCAGACCACGGTGTGCTCCTGCGCGAGGAGCGGCGCCACCGCGTGCCACGTCGTGTGGGTCCGGGGGTGCCCGTGCAGCAGCACCACCGGCGTGCCCGTGCCGCCGTGCCGCACCCGCAGCGTCACCTCGGGAAGTTCCACCCGGTCCAGCCGGAAGCCGTCGAACATGCGGCGACGCTAGCAACGCGCCCGGGTGCACGCCCTGCCTACTCCCCCTCGCCCCGCTGCCGCGCGATCGAGACCAGGTGGGCGTGGGCGTACTCGCAGACCAGCGCGTGCCGGTAGACGAGCTGCGGGACGTCCACGTTCGTGTCCATCCAGAGGCTCAGGGCGCCCATCTTCCAGTGCTCGAACGTCTCGTCGTCGGTCAGGACGGCGAGGATGCTCAGGAAGGAGTCGTCGAAGCGCAGCGAGTGGATCGCGCGGCGGAACTCCTCGAGGTTCAGCGCGATGCAGAACGGGATGTTCATCAGGCACAGGGCCGTCTGGATGTCGAGGCGCAGCAGGCGGGGGCGACGGCGTTCGGGGTCGAGGTCCGGCACGTCGAGCTGGGCGAAGTTCAGGCGCTCGGGCGCCGTGATGTCGATCCCTTCGAGCGCGATGAGCACGTCGTAGACGTTGACGTCGTGCTCGACGACGGCGTTGTCCCCCAGCCCGGACAGCGTCGTCGGGCGCAGCGTGACCGGCTCGATGGCGGCCGGGGTGTTGCGGATGATGAAGTTCACCAGGTTGGTCTCCACCACGAAGTGGCGGATCAGCAGCTCGACGGCGTCCGGCGACACGAACCTGCGCAGGAACCACAGGCACAGCGCGTCCATGGTGGCGAGGGTCATCCACCGGCCGGGGAACACCCGCTTCACGACCGAGAGCACGGCCACCAGCACCCGGGAGACGATCCGCGCGATCGGGTACAGCAGCCGCCGGGACGGGCGCTGCTGGTCCTCGATGATCATCCGCACCAGCGGCTTGTCGAGCGGCACCGAGGGGTCGGCGTAGATCGCCTCCCACATGCTCGGGTCGGACCTCACCGGCATCAGATCTCGTCCAGCTCGGTCAGCTGCATGACGTAGAGCCGGGCCACCACCCGCGCGCAGGTGACGATGGCGTCGGCCGCGTCGTCGTCGATCCGGTCGGACGTGAGGATGGCGTCGAGCGTGCCGGTGTGCTCGGCGTCGGCGTCCTGGTGGTAGGCCATGAAGTGCACCTGGTTGTCCGCCAGCCCGAGCACCTCCTGGAACCGCCGGGCCCACACCCCGGCCTTCTGCGCGCCGAGCCCCTCGATGATGAACATCGCGCCGAGGCACCCGACCGGGTTCGGCTTGCTCGCCTCGTGGAACATGTAGCCGGACAGCGCCTGGGAGCCGAGGTTCTTCCGGCCCGCGCGCAGCGCCTCGAGGGAGCCGCCGACGGCGACGTAGTCGCGCTCGAGGAGCAGGTGGTCGCGGTGCTCCTCCAGCGCGTGCGAGATGGCGGCCGAGCGGAGGTCGAAGTGGTCCATGTCGAAGTTGGACGCCGCCCGCGCGATCCACAGCGACCCGTCGACCACCTGCTGGCGCAGGTTGTGCAGCAGGCGCTGGTAGTCCGCCACCGTCACGTCGCCGTCGTCGAGCGCCCGCAGGATCGGCACCTCGGCCAGCCGGGCCTCGAAGTCCGTCCAGACGTCGGAGAGCCGGGCGAGCAGCCCGGCCCGGTCCGGCTGCGGCGGGCGGTAGCCCTCGACGGTCTCGGTGCTGGTCCGGGTGCTGATCTCGCTGCTGGTCATCTGGTGCTCCTTCGCGGTGCGACGACGGTCAGGTGGGCGAACCCGAACGAGAACCGTCCGGACTCGGGGACGGCGAGGAGGATCGTGTCGCCCGGCGCGAAGCGCCCGGTGCGCCACGCCTCCTCCAACGCGATGAAGATGCTCGCGGCGCCGGTGTTGCCGCAGGTCTCCAGGTTGGAGAACCAGCGGCTCGTGTCCATGCCGGGGACGCGCGCGCTCAGCGCGTCGAAGACGACGTCGCGGAAGGCGTTGGTGCTGTAGTGGCAGAGCACGTGGTCGAGCTTCTTGAGGTCGATCAGGCCGCGGTCCACGAGCTCCTCGAACTGCGCCAGCCCGGCCGCGGCGAGCTCGTCGAGCACGGCCGTCTCCTGCCGGATCTGCAGCAGCCCGGCCTTCTCGGCGGTGGCCACGTCGTCGTAGTCCTGCCAGGTCCGCCCGGCGACCGCGGTGGGGCCGTCGAGGCCGGCACGCATGCAGACCTCGTGCTCGTGCGCCAGGGACACCTGGCGGACCCAGTCCACGCGCAGCGACGGCTTGTCGGGTCGCGGCTGGAACTCCACGATCGCAGCGCCCGCGCCGTCGGACAGCATCCACCGCAGGAAGTGCGCGTCCAGGTGGTCCTCGACGCCGTCGAACCGCCGCTGGTGCAGCCACCGGCTCGCCAGCTCCGAGCCCACGACTGCCGCCCTCGGGTGGTCGCCCAGCCGCACCTTGCTCACCGCCGCGTCGAGCGCCGCGATGCTGGACGCGCACACGCCCGAAGCCGTCAGCGTCTGCATGGGGCCGCCGCCGAGCCGCCCGTGCACCATCGACGCGAACCCCGGCACCAGCAGGTCGCCCTGCGTCGTCGCGCAGGCGAGCATGCCCAGGTCGGACGCGGCGATCCCCCGGTCGGCCAGCGCGTCCTCGAGCGCGTGGACGGCGAGCTCCTCGTTCAGCTCGGTGGTGCGGCCCTCGTCGTCTAGCGCGTAGTACCGCTGCCGGATGCCGTTGGCGCGCTGGATGCGGGCGCGCAGGCCGTCCGTGCGCTTGTCGACACCACCGAGCCGGCGCGCCACGTCCTCGTTGGCTACCGGTTCGCCGGGAAGGTACCGGCCCAGGCCGGTCAAGTACGCGGTCGCTGGCATGGGTGTATTCAGCCACACGCGACCCCGTCGTGTCGCTGGTTTCACAACACCCCGACATGTCCGAACTCTGGACCTCGTCAGGTGGAGTCCTCAGCTGCCCTCGCGTGGTCCGGCTTGATTCATCGCGCAGGCGGACCAGATGCCCCCTGTACAGCGGGCTTCACGATCGGGGGGCGTGACTACCGGACGTTCGCGGGCAGGTCAGAAGTTGATTATGTAGGCCAAAGTCCAGGATCGTTGAGATTCCGCGGTTTCTGCGTACGCTGCGAGCGGTCGTGCAACTCGCGTGCCACTCGAAACGGAGCTGCGGACTCGTTGCAGCCATGTGTCCCGTCAAGCCTACCGATCCAGAGAAGTGACACGATGGTCACCTTCAGCATCGTGCCGAGCATCCCGGCGCGCTCAGGGCAAGTGGATCCAAGGTGGTACGCCCGGCACTGCTCGCGCTGGCGTCTATGAGCTGCCAAGCTCCTGCGCATGGCGGACAAGAAGGCACTGCAATCGTGGGTACTTGAAGCTCTCCAACAGCTCAACGGCCAGGGAACGGTCGTCGAGGTCTCCAAGGTGGTGTGGCAGCTCCATGAGTCTGACCTTCGAGCTTCTGAGGACCTTTTCTACACCTGGCAGTACGACATCCGATGGGCCGCCCAGCAGCTCCGCGATGATGGACGCCTCCGGCGCGCGACTGCCCCTCGAAGCCGTGAGCCCTGGCGCCTGCCCTGAACGCTGAGCTCCCATCAGGAGGTGGTCGATGGCATTCACACAAGCGGACTACTACGACCTCACGCCTGCTCAGGCAAGGCGGCAATGGCAGTCGATCCTCGCGCGTCCGTGGCCTGCAGCCGGCAAACGTCAAGTCCCGTTTGTGCCGGTCGAGACGCTCCTCTGCCTCGCAGGAATGTTCGTAGTCGAGCATTCCCGCTTCGGCAGCGGCAGCGCCCACCGCGCGCCGGAACCGGTGCAGTCGCTCGCGTCCCTCTTCAAGCGCCCATCGACAAGCATCATCGCCAAGATGAACAACCTGGACGGTTCCCGATCACGCGGCGCCAGCAGCGACCTCGTCGTCGGCTCCTTCCTCCGGACGAACCTTGACGCGATGGTCAATCTCTATCGGGTCATCATGGCTGCTGGGCGCGCGACCGGTCTCGCCGCCACCAGGCTCCCCGACTTCCTCGACGTTGAAGGCGGGCGCGACTTGGAACTCCTTGGTCAGGACGAGCTCGGCGGCGGGGCGCTCGAGTCGGTGGTCGAGCGCGAGATTCAGCGATGGGTTCACGACAGTGTCAACGAACAGGTGACGGAACGTCTTGTCTTCGCCTCACTGAGGGTCGGACAGCATCGGTTCGCCACCGCGGTCCTCGACGCCTGGTCCCGCGAGTGCGCGTTCTGCGGCTTCGCCATGCACGATTCCGCGCGCCCGTCGTTGCTCCGTGCAAGTCACATCAAGCCATGGCGGGACTCGAAGCCACGTGAACGTCTCGATGAAACGAACGGGTTCGCAGCATGCCCCGTCCACGACGCAGCGTTCGACGCCGGGATGATGACAGTCACCGACGATTTGGACGTCCAGGTCTCCACCAGGCTGGCACGTACGATCGGCGCTAACCCCGCTGCACGGGCCTACTTCACGGCTCCACAGCTCCGACCTCGAGTGATGAGCCCGCGCAACGGACGCCCCCCAGGTGCGACCTACACGCAGTGGCATCGCACCCGGGTTTTCGACGACTCGATAGCTTCGACCTGAAGCGAGAGCACCGGTTCACCCGACGCAACCTTGGCTTGAGAGTTCGCCCCGCAGTACCGACATGGCGGCCAGCCCGCGCACTCACCGTCTTCCTTGACACCGTGGCGATGCACTCAGTCCGCGAATCGCCCTACCTCCTGAACAAGCGCTAGGCCGATGGTCGGGCCGGCGAGACTACACGACTCGTGGACGGTGTCAAAGCGGCCGCCAAGCTGCACGAGCGCTCGTCTCCGATGACGCTTGGCGCCACATCCTCCAAGTGCTCGACGAACCGAAACCCTTGCCGAGGTAAGTCTCGAGGGCGACCTCGAGCTCGCGCGGGGAACTGGCGGTGCGCAGCTCGAACCGATCGTCGCCGTTCCAGGGAATCGGACATTGAGCAAAGCGCCCGCTAGCTGTTTCGTCCTTCGTCCCTAGGTTCGGGCCATTACCGTCACCACGCTGCACCGACTTCTGGGCAGCCGCGCTGGCGGGCCCCTTGACCGATGCTCTGCTCGATCCCGGCGGCAGTCGGGGCATTGCCGAAAGAGGGGAAGGTCAGAACTCCTCCGGGAGAATTCAACACCGCAGGGGTGTGTTCAAGACGACGTCGGCGCGATCCCAAGTTCCGGCGGCAATGCCATTTTGCTGGAGGTACGCCTCATTGATGGCCCCACCGCTGCCGCTTCCGCTCGTAGGCGCGTGTACTCGAGCTTCGCGCCCCCCACCAAGCTCCGCCGCAGCCCGACGGCGCCGTCGATGGTTCTAGCGAGCATGACCTCTAGCAGGCAGGCAACATACAGCTCATCGGCGGAGG
>NZ_JBHXAW010000008.1:0-37612 GCF_042726645.1 Isoptericola sp. NPDC060257 | reverse complement strand
ACTCCTCGTCGGCCTGGGGGACGGCGTCCACCCCGGCCTCCTTGCGCTGCTCCGGCGTGATCGGGGCGGGAGCCTCGGTGAGGGGGTCGTAGCCGCCGCCCGACTTCGGGAACGCGATGACGTCGCGGATCGACGCCGACCTCGTCAGCAGCGCGACGATGCGGTCCCAGCCGAACGCGATGCCGCCGTGCGGCGGGGCGCCGAACTTGAAGGCGTCGAGGAGGAAGCCGAACTTCTCCTGCGCCTCCTCGGGGCCGATGCCCATGACGTCGAACACGCGCTCCTGCACGTCGCGGCGGTGGATTCGGATCGAGCCGCCGCCGATCTCGTTGCCGTTGCAGACGATGTCGTAGGCGTAGGCGAGCGCGTTGCCCGGGTCGGACTCGAAGCTGTCGACCCACTCCGGCTTGGGCGACGTGAACGCGTGGTGCACGGCGGTCCAGGCGGAATGGCCGAGCGCCACGTCACCCTCGTCGGCGGCATCTCCTGTCGGCTTGAACAGCGGCGCGTCCACGACCCACACGAACGCCCAGGCGTCCTCGTCGACCTGCCCCGTGCGGTGCGCGATCTCGAGGCGGGCGGCGCCCAGGAGCGCGCGCGCCTCGGCGGTCTTGCCGGCCGCGAAGAACACGGCGTCGCCCGGCTGGGCGCCGGTGGCGGCGGCGAGGCCGTCACGCTCGGCGTCGGACAGGTTCTTGGCGACCGGGCCGCCCAGCGTGCCGTCCTCGCCGTAGGTGACGTACGCGAGGCCCTTGGCCCCGCGCTGCTTGGCCCACTCCTGCCAGGCGTCGAACTGGCGGCGCGGCTGCGACGCGCCCCCGGTCATGACGACGGCACCCACGTACTCGGCCTGGAAGACCCGGAACGGGGTCTCGGCGAAGTAGTCCGTCAGCTCGACCAGCGGGTTGCCGAAGCGCAGGTCGGGCTTGTCCGTGCCGTACAGGCGCATGGCCTCGGCGTAGGTCATGCGGGCGATCGGCGTGGGGATCTCGACGTCGATCAGCTTCCACAGGGCGGCGAGGACCTGCTCGGCGAGCGCGATGACGTCGTCCTGGTCGACGAAGCTCAGCTCGACGTCCAGCTGCGTGAACTCCGGCTGGCGGTCGGCGCGGAAGTCCTCGTCGCGGTAGCAGCGGGCGATCTGGTAGTAGCGCTCCAGCCCGCCGACCATGAGCAGCTGCTTGAACAACTGGGGGCTCTGCGGCAGCGCGTACCAGGAGCCGGGCGCCAGACGCGCGGGCACCAGGAAGTCGCGCGCACCCTCGGGCGTGGACCGGGTCAGCGTGGGCGTCTCGACCTCGACGAAGTCGTGCTCGTCGAGCACGCGGCGGGCCGCCTGGTTCGCCTTGGCGCGCAGCCGCAGGGCGTGCGCCGGCGCGGGGCGGCGGATGTCGAGGTAGCGGTGCTTGAGGCGCGCCTCCTCGCCGATCACCTCGGTGTCCGCGAGCGCCGTCGACACCTGGAACGGCAGCGGCGCGGACTCGTTGAGCACGACGACGTCCTTGGCCACGAGCTCGATCTCGCCGGTGGCGAGGTTCGGGTTGGCGTTGCCCTCGGGGCGGCGACCGACCTCGCCAGTGACCTGGAGGACGAACTCGGAGCGGAGCGGGTGCGCCACCGCCTCGTCGCGGATGACGACCTGGGCGATGCCGGACGCGTCGCGCAGGTCGATGAAGGCCACTCCCCCGTGATCCCGGCGCCGATCGACCCACCCCGTGAGGGTGACGGTCTGACCGATGTGCTCGGCCCGCAGTGAGCCGGCCGTGTGGGTGCGGAGCACGGAGTGTTCCTTTCGAACGGGGTGGGGGACCGCGTCGCCGGTGGCGACGTCCGGGCGCGCTGGCGCGCCCGTGCGAGTCTAGTCGGTGGCCGGCCCCCTTCTGCGAGGAGATTCCCATGGCACCACGGATCGCCACCACGACCGCCGTCGACCGCGACGGGCTGCTGGAGGTGCTGCGGGAGCGTCGGCACGGCGTGCTCGTCACCACCCGGCGGGACGGCTCGCCGCAGCTGAGCCCGGTGACGTTCGGCGTGGACGCGGCCGGCCGGGTGGTGGTCTCGACGTACCCGGACCGCGCGAAGGCCGTGAACCTGCGGCGGGACCCGCGGGCGTCGTTCCTGGCCCTCGGCGACGACTTCGACGACGCCTGGGTGCAGGTGGACGGCGCGGCCGAGGTGATCGACGTGCCCGACTCGGTGGAGCCGCTGGTCGAGTACTACCGGGCCGCCGCGGGCAAGGAGCACCCCGACTGGGACGAGTACCGGGAGGCGATGCTGCGCCAGGGCAAGAGCGTCGTGCGGATCACGGTCGAGCGGTGGGGCCCCGTCGCGACCGGCGGGTTCCCCGCCCGGCTGGTCGAGGGCGCCTGAGAGCCTGGTCACACCCACGGCACGGCCCGCCCGGCGGGCCGTAGCGTCGACCCCATGGCGACGTTGCCCGATCCCGTCTGGCCCGTGCTCGTGCTCGCGTTCGTCTCCGCGGGCGACGCGCTCCTGTGCGTGAAGCCGGTGGCGTTCATCGCGCAGTGCTTCCGGGACGTGAACTTCCCGGAGCGCTGGTGGTGGGTGATGCCGTGGATCAAGGCCGCCGCCGCGGCCGGGCTCGTCGCGGGGATCTGGATCCCCTACCTCGGGCTCGTGACCGTCGTCTGCCTGGTCGTGTACTTCGTGCTCGCCCTGACGTTCCACGTCCGGGCGCGGGACTTCGGCCGCAACTTCTTCGTCAACGCCACGGGCATGTTCCTGATGTGCCTGTTCGTGCTGTGGTTCTCGTTCCTGCGCTGAGCCCCACTGTGCCTCGGAAGAGCACCAGGCCTCAGAAGAGCACCTGCTCGACGCCCGTGCCGGCCACCTGGAGGCCGCCGCCGTCGCGCGGCATCCCTGCGAGCGCCCCGGCCGGGTAGTCGCCCTCGTCGTGCGGCGTGAGGTCGTCCGGGAACCTCCCCGTGGCGCCCGACCGCGAGCGGTGCCCGGACGAGCGGAAGCCGCGCTCGGTGAGGAGCGGCTCGACCCGGTCCCACAGCCACTGCCGGTAGGCCTCGAGCGCGTAGGTCCCGCGGGCGTACACGCGCCCGTAGCCGGCGACGGCGCGCGGGTGCTCACGCTCCAGCCACTGCAGGTACCACTCGCGGGTGCCGGGCTTGAGGTGCAGCGGCACCACGGTGACTCCCGTGGCTCCGGCGTCCGCGACGGCGTCCAGCAGGCGGCGCAGGTGGTCACGGGAGTCGGTCAGCCAGGGCAGCACCGGGGCCACCATGACGCCGCAGGGCAGACCCGCCGCCCGCACCGCGCGGATCAGGTCGAGGCGCGCGCGGGGTGTCGGCGTCCCCGGCTCGACCGACTGCTGCAGCTCCTCGTCGGCGGGCGAGTCGGCGAAGCCGAGGGAGACCCCGAGCCCGACCTCCACGCGCTGCGCCGCCTCGGCGATCAACGGCAGGTCCCGACGCAGGAGCGTGCCCTTGGTGAGGATCGAGAACGGCGTGCCCGAGTCAGCGAGCGCCCCGATGATGCCGGGCATGAGGCGGTACCGCCCCTCGGCCCGCTGGTACGGGTCGGTGTTGGTGCCCATCGCCACCGGCTCCCGCGTCCACGACGGCCGGGCAAGCTCGGCACGCAGCACCTCGGCCACGTTCGTCTTCACCACGACCTGGGAGTCGAAGTCCCGACCGGCGTCGAGATCGAGGTATTCGTGAGTCGGGCGGGCGAAACAGTAGGTGCATGCATGACTGCATCCCCGGTACGGGTTGACGGTCCACCCGAACGGCATCTTCGATGCGGCGGGCACCCTCGACAGCGCGCTCTTCGCGAGCACCTCGTGGAACGTGACGTCGGCGAACTCCGGCGTCCGCACCGTGCGCACCAGGCCGAGCCGCCCCAGGGCCGAGCGTTCGAGCCCGGGCAGGGCGCCGTCGTCCGCGCCGACGGTCTGACCATCCCATCTCACGCCATCATTCGAACAGACGTTCGACTCGTTGTCCAGCCCCGCCCGGCGTCAGCGGCGGAGCCGCGCGAGCGCCCGGCGGCCGCGCTCCCGCCACGGCAGCGGGCGCCGCCCGAGCTCCGCGAGCAGCACCGCGACCGTGTCCAGGGCGGCCGCGGTCACCTCGCGCGGGCGGGGCTTGTCGGGGTCGGCCCAGTCGTCGCCGGGCGGGACGGGCAGCAGGTCGGCCAGGTCGCCGTGCACGGTCACGTGCCGGTCGCGCAGCCAGGCGACCCAGGTCTCGCTGAGCCCCGCCACCCACGGGTGGTCGTCAGGCCCCAGCGCGATGGGGGTCGAACGCCGCGGCGCGAGCGCGTCCCCGGCGACGATGCCGTCGACGAGCGGCGACAGGGCGCCGCCACGCCGCACCTCGTCCCCGAGCCGGCGGTTGAGGCCGCGCAGCACCTGCGCCTCGGGCGCCCCGACCGAGGCGTTCGACCGCTCGGCGTCCCGCGGCGCCCAGGCGGGGTCGACCTCGACGGCCTCCAGGAAGCGGAGCCAGAGCGCGTCCCCCGCGCCGCCCGGCGGCGGCGCCGTCACCACGTGGACCCGCGACGCGGGGAGGTCCGCGGCCCACACGGTCAGCACGTGGGTCGGGTCCACGGAGTCCAGGAACGCGGACCGCCCCGCCCTGACCCGGTCGAGGTAGGCGCGCAGCGTCGTCCTCGCGCCGAACTTCAGCGTCTCCTGCCATCCGCTCGCGAGCTCGCGCGCCAGGTCGCGGACGGTGAGCACCACGTGGACCTCGGCGCGGGTCGCGGCCAGGTCCGCGAGCACCCGGGCCGCCTGGTCCCGGTCCGCCCTCGCCAGCAGCTCGTGGCTGAGGACGACGTCGCCCCGCGCCCGTCGCACCTGGCCCACCAGGCGGTCCCATGCGCCGCGCAACCGCCGTGGGTCGATGCCGTGGCGCGCCCCCGTGGCGTCCAGCGCCGCCCAGTAGTGCACCCGCGGCTCGCCCAGCGGCCCGCTGGGGTACAGCACCCCGTGCCGGCGCAGGTCGTGGCGGTTCGCGTGGAGACGTGACTGCAGGTAGGTGGTGCCGGACTTGGGCGCGCCCACGTGCAGGAAGACTCGGCTCGGCATGGGCCCAGCGTCGCACGACGCCCTGTGCGAGCCCTGGACGGCGGCCGCCCGGGGCGCGGCCGGTCACAGCGCCAGCGAGACCCCCGACCGCGACGTGGCGAACAGCCCGTCCGTGCCCTGGAGCGTGAGCGCCGGGACCGGCGCCGCGGCGAGGTCCGACGGCCGGTAGCGCTTGAGGTCCCCGCGGTAGACGACGGTGCCGGGCACGTCCAGCAGCGTCTGCGGTCGCACCTTCCAGCGCGGGACGCCCAGGTCGCACACCCCCGCGTCGCGCAGCACGTGGTAGACGAACTCGGAGCAGAAGAACCGCCGGTCGTCCTCGGACCCGCGTCCGAGCAGCCCGGTCACGAGGCCGGGGGCGTTGTAGGCGTAGGTGTGGCTGTCGAGGAGGAACTCCGCGACGCGCGCCCCCACGGCGTCCCGCTGGCGGGACGTCACGGGGACCTCGAGGACGACGCCCGGCAGCCGGTCCATCCCCCGGTACAGGTCGTCGTCGAGACGCTCGCGCTTGAAGCAGCCGACGAACGGGTTGGACGCGCGGCGGCGCCCGAAGCTGAACATGAGCTCGAGGTCGGCGTCGAGGGCCAGGGCCGCGTGCGTGTACTCGTCCCGCGTCGCGAGGCGGATCGTCCGCGACAGGACGGTGCTGCTGCGGGACAGGACCACGTAGATGCTCACGGCGGTCACCGTACCGTCCCCCGGGCGCCGTCCGGCCAGGTCAGCGGCGAGATCAGGGTGAATCTCAGGGGCGCCTCAGGGTCTTCGGGGGACAACCCCCGCGGGATGGCCCCCGATCAGTTCCGACCGCCCGCGGGGTCCACCCCTCAGGCCGGTCCCCGCCGGCCGCTTCCCGACCCGAGGAGACCCCCGTGTTCACCGTGCAGCGCGGCTTCAGCAGCTTCTCCGTCGACGACCTCGACGCCGTCGAGTCGTTCTACCGGGACGTCGTGGGGCTCCGCGTGCACCGCACGTCCATGGGGCTCGAGCTGGACGTCACCGGCGGCAGCGCCGTCTTCGTCTATCCGAAGGGCGAGGCCCACGAGCCCGCGAGCCACACCGTGCTCAACCTCGTCGTGCCCGACGTCGCCGCCGCGGCGGCGGACCTGCACGCCGCCGGCGTGGACCTGGTGCGCTACCCGGGGTTCGCCCAGGACGCCGACGGCGTCGTACGCAGCGACGACCCGCGCCAGGGCCCGACCATCGGCTGGTTCCGGGACCCGGCGCGCAACGTCGTCGCGCTCATCGAGGAGGCCTGAGGCTCACTCCGCCGCGGGCACGACCCGCGGGAAGAGGTCCTCCGCCGGCGGCTGCCACGTCGCGGCGTCCGCGTCCACCTGCTCCCCCGAGCGGATGTCCTTCACCTCTCCGGACAGGACGGCGGGCTCGGTGCCGTCCTCCCCCGGCTGCGCCGGGAACCACACGAACGGGATGCCGCGGCGGTCGGCCACCTTGATCTGCTTGCCGAACTTCGCCGCCGACGGCGCGACGTCGGCGGGGACACCGCGGGCGCGCAGGGCCGTCGCGACCGCGTCGGACCTGTCCCGGTGCGCCTCGTCCGTGACGGCGACCAGCACGGCCGTGGGCACGCCGCGCGTCGCGGCGACCAGCCCCGCGGACAGGAGCCGCGAGACCAGGCGGGAGACGCCGATCGACAGGCCGACGCCCGGGTACGTGTTCTTGCCGTCGGAGGCGAGGGTGTCGTAGCGCCCGCCCGAGCAGATCGAGCCGAGCTGCTCGTGCCCCACCAGCACCGTCTCGTAGACCGACCCGGTGTAGTAGTCGAGGCCCCGCGCGATCTTCAGGTCCGCGACGACGACGCCGGGCGCGCGGCGTGCGGCCGCCTCGATCAGTGCGGCGAGCTCGCCCAGCCCCGTCTCGAGCAGCTCCGTGCCCGCGTCGTAGGACGCCGCGAGCGCCCGGACCCGGCCCACCACGGTCGAGTCCGCCCCCGAGATCGCGGCGAGCTCGAGGCACGCCTTGGCCTGCTCGGGCGTGGCGCCCTGCTCCACCTGCAGCAGCTCCGCGACGGCGTCCGGCCCGACCTTGTCGAGCTTGTCGACCTGGCGCAGCACGCCCTCGACGTCGTCGAGCCCCAGGCCGCGGTAGAAGCCCTCCGCGACCTTGCGGTTGTTCACGAGGATGCGGACCTCGGGCACGCCGACGTCGCGCAGCGCGCCGAGCGCCTCGGCCATGACGAGCGGGAGCTCGACCTCGTAGTGGTAGGGCAGCTCGCCCGCGCCGACGACGTCGATGTCGGCCTGGACGAACTCGCGGAAGCGGCCGTCCTGGGGGCGCTCGCCCCGCCAGACCTTCTGGATCTGGTAGCGCTTGAACGGGAAGGCGAGCCGGCCGGCGTTCTCCAGCACGTAGCGCGCGAACGGGACGGTGAGGTCGAAGTGGAGGCCGAGCTGCTTCTCGGCCGCCGCACCCCTGTCGCCCCGCGACGCCGCGTCGTCGCCGGCCTGCTCCTCCTGCAGCCGGCGCAGCACGTAGACCTCCTTGGAGGTCTCGCCCTTGCGCAGCAGCTGGTCGAGCGGCTCCACCGCCCGCGTCTCGATGCCGGCGAACCCGTGCAGCTCGAACGTCCGCCGCAGCGTGTCGAGGACGTGCTGCTCGACGACGCGACCGTCGGGGAGCCATTCGGGGAAGCCGGAGAGCGGGGTGGGGCGTGCCATGGGCCTCATCTTCCCAGACGCCGGGGCCGTCTCGGGACCCGTCCCACCGCCGGAGACGGGGCGGGCGGGACGGATCAGCGCAGGTGCGGGCGCAGGAAGGGGTTCGTCGCCAGCTCACGGCCGACGGTGGTGGTCGGGCCGTGGCCGGGCACGACGCCCAGCTCCGGGTCGAGCGCGCCCACGACGTCGCGCAGCGTGCGTGCCATGGTGGCGGCGTCGCCGCCCGGCAGGTCGGTGCGCCCGACCCCGCCCGCGAAGAGCACGTCGCCCGCGAGGACGACGCCGTCGCCGCCGTCGTGGTCGCCGTCCCGGACGACGAGGAGCGTCGAGCCCTCCGTGTGCCCCGGCGCGTGCAGCGTGCGCAGGCGCACCGCCCCCGCGGCGAGCGCCCCCTCGCCGTCGGGTCCGAGGTCGAGCGGCTCGACGACGGCCGGCGCGCGGTAGTCCTCGGCCCGCCGGCCCGTGGCCGCGAGCGCCTGCGCGAGGGCGCCGCTCACCCCAGGGTCGCCGCCGTCGCGCACCGCGGCGAGGCCCAGCGTGCCGAACGGGTCGGCCAGGCGGTAGGCGTCCGCGGGATGGATGCGGAACGGCACGTCGTACCGCTCGCAGAGCGCCGCGGCGTCCCAGGTGTGGTCGACGTGCCCGTGCGTCGCGACGACGGCGCGCGGGACCAGGCCGCGCTCGGCGACCAGGCGCTCGACGTCGGGGGCGACGCCCGCCCCGGCGTCCACGACCACGCAGTCGGCGTCCCGGCCCTCTGCGCCGGCGACCACGACGCTGCAGTTGGTGGCGAAGACGGGCGCGACGACGAGGAGGATCTGCACCGCGCCACCGTAGCCGCCACGGCCCGGCCCGGGGTCGCCGCGGCCGTAGCGGATGTGACCTGCGTCCCGGCCTCTAGACTGTCCCCCGCGCGCGGGAGTTCCCGTGCGGCCACCGGGACGAGGCGAGGAGGACCGCGCGTTGGCGGCCACCAAGCGCGAGCGGGAGTACGCCCGCAAGCGGCAGGAACAGTGGGAGCGGCGGCAGGCGCAGGCACGCGCCCGGCGGCAGCGGACGTTCGCGATCGTGGCGATCGTGGCGGTGCTCGCCCTGGTGGGCGGCGGGTTCGTCGTCGCGAACCTGGGCGGCGCCGCGAACCCCGCAGCGTCGTCGACGCCGCAGGCCGCGGGTGACTGCCCCGCGGCGGAGGTCGGCGCCCGCGACGGCGGGGACCTGGCCGACCCTTCGGCCGCCGAGGACCGCACGTGGACCGCGACCGTCGACCTGTGCGCGGGCGGCACGCAGACGGACCTCGTCCTCGAGCTGGACGGCGCCGCAGCCCCGCAGGCCGTCGCGAGCTTCGTGTCGCTCGCGGACCAGGGCTACTACGACGGCACCCCCTGCCACCGCCTC
Organism: Isoptericola sp. NPDC060257; assembly: GCF_042726645.1. NCBI lineage: Bacteria > Bacillati > Actinomycetota > Actinomycetes > Micrococcales > Promicromonosporaceae > Isoptericola > Isoptericola sp. NPDC060257. The sequence continues at coordinate 28,480 of NZ_JBHXAW010000008.1, read as the reverse complement.
ACCACCCAGGGCATCTACGTCCTGCAGTGCGGCGACCCCACGGGGACCGGGACCGGTGACCCCGGCTACTCGTACGGCCCGATCGAGAACGCCCCGAAGGACGACGTCTACCCCGCCGGGACCATCGCGATGGCCCGCCGCGGCAACGACGGCGAGTCGATGGGCTCGCAGTTCTTCATCGTGTACCAGGATTCGACCATCCCGTCCGACACCGCGGGCGGGTACACGGTGCTCGGCACCGTCACGTCCGGCCTGGACGCCGTCCAGGCAGTCGCTGACGAGGGCGTCGACGGAGGGGCCGGCGACGGCTCCCCCGCGACCCCCGTCATCATCGAAGGAGTGGAGACCCAGTGAGCGAGAGCACCCCCGGCTCGACCGGCCCCGAGGAGACCCCGGCCGGCACCGAGGAGACGGCCGAGACTCCATCGCAGACGACCCCGGACGAGGCGACCCCGCCGGCTCCCGCGGCGGACCCGCAGCCCGCCGCGGGCGAGACCACGGACACGGCTCCCCCGGCCGAGCCCGCGCAGGAGGCCCCGGAGCCCGAGACCGCGGAGCAGGCTCCTGCCGCCGAGGCCGCCGAGACGACCCCCGTGGCCGAGTCGACCGAGACCACGGGGGCGACCGAGCCGGCCGCTGAGCCCGAGGCCGTCGAGCCGACCCCCGCCCCGGCGACTCCCGCGGCGCCGAAGCCGTCCGCCGTGCCGAAGCCGCCCCGCCCGGGCGCGCCTAAGCCGTCGGCGCTGCGCCGCCCGGCCGCGCCCACTCCCGCCGACGTGCCGCCGGCCGAGCCCACGACCCCGGCGGCGCCGGTCGTCCCCCCGGCGCTGGACGCGGCCGCGGCGTCCGCCGCGGAGGCGTTCGGTCGGGTGGACGACGACGGCACGGTGTTCGTGCGGGAGGCCGCCGGCGAGCGCCAGGTGGGCCAGTTCCCCGGCGTGGACGCCACGGAGGCGATGAGCCTCTATGTGCGGCGCTACCTGGACCTCGACGCCAAGGTCGCGCCGTTCGAGACCCGGCTGGACAGCGCCGACCTGTCGGTGCGCGAGATCGACCAGACCCTCGCGAAGCTCGCGGAGGAGACGGGTGAGCCCGCCGCCGTCGGCGACCTGGACGCCCTGCGGGCCCGCGTGGAGGGCCTCAAGGCACGCGCGGCGGAGCGCCGGGCCGCGCTCGAGCAGGAGCGTGCGGCCGCCAAGGCCGAGGCCGTCGCCGCCCGCACCGCGATCGTCGAGGCCGCGGAGAAGATCGCCGCCACCGACCCCGCCAAGATGCAGTGGCGCCCGGCCGGCGAGGAGCTGCGGGGCCTCCTGGACCGGTGGAAGGAGGCGCAGCGCAGCGGGCCGCGCATCGACCGCCCCTCGGAGGAGGCCCTCTGGAAGCGGTTCAGCCACGCGCGCACCGCGTTCGACCGGGAGCGGCGGCACTTCTTCGCCGACCTCGAGCAGCGCAACTCGGCGGCCAAGGCGGCCAAGGAGCAGCTGGTCGCCGAGGCGGAGTCCCTGCAGACCAGCACCGACTGGGGGGCGACCGCCGCTGCCTACCGCGACCTCATGGCGCAGTGGAAGGCCGCGGGGCGGGCCAGCCGCAAGGACGACGACGCGCTCTGGGCCCGGTTCCGGGCGGCGCAGGACGCGTTCTTCGGCGCCCGCGACGCCGAGAACGCGGCGATCGACGCCGAGTACGGGCAGAACCTCGAGGTCAAGGAGGCGCTGCTCGCCGAGGCCGAGGCCCTCCTGCCCGTCAAGGACCTTGCTGCGGCGAAGGAGAAGCTGCGCGACCTCCAGGACCGCTGGGAGGAGGCCGGCAAGGTGCCGCGCGGGGACATCCAGCGCGTCGAGGCCCGCATGCGCGCGGTCGAGACGGCCGTCCGGGGTGCCGAGCAGGCTCGCTGGGACCGCACCAACCCCGAGACCCGCGCGCGGGCCGAGGGTGCCGCGGCACAGCTCGAGGCCGCCATCGAGGGGCTCGAGCGCGATCTCGCGGAGGCGCGCGAGTCGGGCGACGCGCGGCGCGTCGAGGAGGCCGAGACGGCGCTCGCCGCGCGGCGCGCCTGGCTCGAGCAGGTCGTCCGCGCCGCGGAGGACACCCGCGGCTGACGGCGCACGGCCGCCGGCCTGACCGGGTGGGCGGCCCGACCGGACGTCGCGTGCGCGCGACGATCCACAGGCGGTCCCCGACGGGGCTCACGACCGGATAGTTTCCGCGTCGTGAGCCCCTTCGTCGTCCTCCCCGCGCCGCCCGGCCCGCCCGCGGGCGACCGCCTCCGGTCCCCGGCCGCTCCGCGGCGGCTCGGCGACCTGCTCGCGGCGCCAGGACGTCCGTCCGGTCCCCTAGTGCGCCCTGCGGACGTCGGCGGGCGGGCGGCGTGGGACGTCCTCGTGCGCGACGGCTCCCTCGAGGCGGTGCGGGACGACGCGGCCGTCGTCGCCGGCACGACCGTGACCCCCGTGCTGCGGGCCGTGCTGCTGGCCGGGTCGCTGCCCGCGGGGGCCGTGGCCGCCGGGCGCACGGCGGCGTGGGTGCACGCCGGCGGGCGGGCGGGCACCCGGTCCGCCGAGCACCTCGACGTCGCCTACGCGGCCGGCGGGCACCGGCCCGAGCTCTGGGGAGCGGGGCTCGTGTGGCAGGCGCCGATGCTGCGCGGCGACGTCGTCGAGCTGGCCGGGGTGCGGGTGACCGCGCCGCTGCGGACGGTCGTCGACGTGGCGGTGCACGTGCCGGGCGAGGAGGACGCGGCCCGCCTCGCCCGCGACGTCGCGGACTCCTGCGGCCTCGCGCTCCCCGACGCGGCCGCGCTGCTGGAGCGCCGTGCCCGCGTCGTCGGGCGCCCGCGTGCCCGCCGCGTGCTGGCCCGTGCCGCCGCCCTCCGTGCGGCACCCGCCGCCCTGCCCTAGGTTGAGCCGCATGGCCTCCGCCGCACCCGCCGTCGAGCTCGACGCCGCTGGCCGCGCCGTGCGCGTCTCCAGCCCCGACCGCGTCGTCTTCCCCGAGCTGCCCGACCGCCCCGGCCTCACGAAGCGTGAGATCGTCGAGTACTTCCTGTCGGTGGGCGACGGGATCCTCGGGGCGCTGCTGCACCGGCCCACGACGCTCGAGCGGTGGCCGAAGGGCTGGTGGCCCGAGGCGGTGATGGCGACGCGCGCCGACAACCGCGGCGACGCGTTTTACCAGAAGCGGCTGCCCAAGGGGGCCCCCGACTGGGTCGAGACCGCGACCATCGCCTTCCCCAGCGGGCGCACCGCCGACGAGGTGGCGCCGACCGAGCTCGCCGTCGTCGCCTGGGCGGCGAATCTCGGCACCCTGACCTTCCACCCGTGGCCCGTGCGCCGCGACGACGTCGAGGCGGTCGACCAGCTGCGCATCGACCTCGACCCGCAGCCCGGCACCTCCTTCGACGACGCCGCGGCCGTCGCGCCCCACCTGCGCGACCTGCTCACGGAGCTCGGCCTCACCGGGTACCCCAAGACCTCGGGCGGGCGCGGCCTGCACGTCTTCGTACCGCTCGCGCCCCGCTGGTCCTTCCAGCAGGCCCGGCGCGCCACGATCGCGGTCGGCCGCGAGCTGGAGCGCCGCCTCCCCGACCAGGTCACGACGAAGTGGTGGAAGGAGGAGCGGGGCGAGGCGATTTTCGTCGACTACAACCAGATGGCCCGCGACCGCACCATCGCCTCCGCGTACTCCGTCCGGGCGAACAAGCGCGCCACCGTCTCGACCCCGCTGGAGTGGGACGAGGTCGGCGAGGTGCACCCGGACGACTTCGACGTCACGACCGTCCCGGCCCGGTTCGCCGAGCGCGGCGACCTGTTCGCCGCCCTGCGCGCCGACCGCGATCCGGAGCTCGACTGCTCCCTGGACGCGGCGCTCGAGCTCGCGCGCCGCGACGAGGAGGAGCACGGCCTCGGCGACCTGCCCTACCCGCCGGAGTATCCCAAGATGCCCGGCGAGCCCAAGCGTGTGCAGCCCAGCCGGGACACCGACCGCAAGCGCACCTGACCGTCAGGGACGCGTGTAGCGCAGGAAGACCGACCCGTCGCCGAGCGGGACGCACTCGGCGCGCGTGAGGTCGGCCTGCATCCCGTCGGGCAGCAGGCGCAGCCCGCCGCCGGCGACGTGCGGCACCACGCGTACCGTCATCTCGTCGACCGCGCCGGCCAGCAGCGCCCCCGCGGCAGTCGTCGGGCCCGAGACCTCGACGACGCCGTCGGTCCCCGCCGCGATCTCGGTCAGGCGCTCGGGGGTGAGCCGCGCCTCGAGCGTGGTGCGGGGCGCGTCGACCGTGCCCTGCTCCGCGACGAGGCCGTCGGAGCAGACGATCTTGTCGATCCCGCGCCAGATCTCGGCGAACTCGTCCGCGGCGTCGCCCTGCCCGAGCTCCCACGTGTCCCACACGCGCATCGTCTCGAACATGCGGCGGCCCACGACGAAGGTCCGCACGTCCCGGACCCGGTCGTTGATGAACGCGTGGACGGCGTCGTCCGGCGCGCCCCAGTCGAAGTCGCCCGACGCGTCGGCCACGTAGCCGTCGATGGAACAGCTCATCAGTCCGTATCTCAGTGTGCCCATGCTCCCCAGACCTGCCCCGGGGCCTCGACTCATCGGCGGCCCGCCGAGCGGTGCGGCTCAGGCGGTGCCCGGCGCCCCGGGCAGGAGGCTCGCGAGGTCGTAGCCGACCGGTTCCTCGAGCTGGTCGTAGGTGCACGACGACGGCTCGCGGTCGGGGCGCCACCGCTTGAACTGCGCGGTGTGCCGGAAACGCGCGCCCTCCATGTGGTCGTAGCCGACCTCCAGCACCCGCTCCACGCGCAGCGGAGTGAAGGAGAGGTCCTTGCCGGCGCTCCAGCGCGACTGCGCTCCCGGGCGCCTCTCGCCCGCGCTGCCGTCCGCGACCGCCGGGTCCTGCCAGTCCGCCCACGGGTGCGCGGCGGCGTCCTCGGTCCCAGGTCCCACGACGAGCGCTGCGAGCTCGGCGTGCAGGGCCGCCCGGCGCGCGGCGGGGAACGACGCGGAGACGCCGACGAACTGCAGGCTGTCGGGGTCGTCCTCCTGTGCGTACAGGCCCAGCAGGAGCGAGCCGATGAGCGGCTTCTCGGGCGTCGACGTCTTGTGCAGCCGGTAGCCGGCGAGGACCACGTCGGCCGTGCGGGCGTGCTTGATCTTCAGCAGCGCCCGCTTGTTCGGCTGGTACGGGTCGTCGAGCCGCTTCGCGACCACGCCGTCGAGGCCCGCGCCCTCGAACGCCTCGAACCAGTCGCGCGCGACGCCGGCGTCCTGCGTGCGGGGCGTGGCGTGCACCTGCGGCCCGTCGAGCGCCAGCCCGTCGAGTGCCTCGAGCCGTTCGCGCAGCGGCCTCCCGGACAGGTCGTCGTCGCCCAGGGCGAGGACGTCGAAGACGACGAGGCTGGCCGGCGTCTCCGACGCGAGGAGCCGCACCCGCGACTCGGCGGGGTGGATCCGTTGGCCCAGGGCGTCGAAGTCCAGGTGCGCCGCCCGGGCCGCGCCGTCCCCCGGGCGCGCGACCACGATCTCGCCGTCGACGACGCAGCGCTCCGGCAGCGCGTCGAGCGCCGCGTCCACCACGTCCGGGAAGTAGCGCTGCATCGGCCGACCGTTGCGGGAGTCGATCCGCACGTCGTCGCCGTCGCGGAACACCAGGGCGCGGAACCCGTCCCACTTCGGCTCGTACACCCAGACGTCGTCGCCCGCGGACTGGTCCGGCACGTCCGGCACCGACTTCGCGAGCATGGGCAGCACCGGCGGTTCGAGCGGCAGCGTCATGCTGGCGAACCTACTCCGGGAGGTGTCCCGGCACCTCCGCTCGCCGGAGCCCGGTCGCCTCGAGCCGCACCCGGACCGTCACCCTGCCGGCGTCGTCCCGGTGCGCGACCGCGTGCCCTCCACGCTCCGCGCCGTCGAGCTCGACCGTCAAGGGAGCACCCTCGCCCAGGAAGTTGCGCCACCAGCTCTTGGCGTCCGGCATCCCGACCCCGATGACGACCTCGTCCCCCCGGCGTCGGAACCCGACCGGGATCGCGAACTCGCGCCCCGACCGACGCCCCGTGTACCGCACGATCGTGAGGGTGCGGCGCAGCGCCCCGCCCCACCGGGGCGAGCCGCGCCAGGCGAGCACCCCGGCGTTGAACCGGGTGACGAAGCGGCGGGCGCGGGGCGAGCCCAGGCTCGGCACGAGGTGTTCCTCCCTGACGTGCGGCGGGACGCCGGTCGGCGCCCCGTCACGCTAGCAAGGCGACCGGAACGGCTCGTCCACGTCCGCCGTCGAGCACGTGCGCGCGCGGCAGGCGGTCGACAGGGGTTTCGGCGCGGCGTTCCTCGCGGCGCTCCCGGAGACGGCCGCCGTCGAGAGCGAACGGGACCTCAGACTCCCGCCGACTCCTGGTGCACGTCGGCGGCCCTCGTCCCGGTGATGCGGTAGACGTCGAAGACGCCGTCCACCTTGCGCACCGCGGTGAGCACCTGCTGCAGGTGGCCCGGCTCCGCCATCTCGAAGACGAACTTCGACAGGGCGATCCGGTCGGACGACGTCGAGACCGACGCCGACAGGATGTTGACGTGGTAGTCCGACAGCACCTTCGTGACGTCGGACAGCAGCCGCGAGCGGTCGAGCGCCTCGACCTGGATCTGCACCAGGAACATCGTGTTGGCGCCCGTGGTCCAGGACACGTCCACCATGCGCTCGGGCTGCGCCTTGGCCAGCTGCTCGGCGTTGGCGCAGTCCGCGCGGTGCACGCTGACGCCCGCGCCGCGGGTCACGAAGCCGACGATCGAGTCGCCGGGCACCGGGGTGCAGCACTTGGCGAGCTTCACCCAGATGTCGTCCACGCCCTTGACGACGACGCCGGGGTCGCCGGTGCGACCGCGACGCGACGGGCGGCCAGGGGCCGCGGCCTCCGCGGCGTCCTCCTCGGTGCCCTCCTCGCCGCCCAGCGACTTGACCAGCAGGTCGACGACGTGCGGCGCGGACGCGTGCCCCTCGCCCACCGCCGCGTAGAGCGCGGAGACGTCGGCGTAGCGCATGTCGTTCGCCAGCCCGACCAGCGCCTCGTGGCTGAGCAGGCGCTGGATCGGCAGGTTCTGCTTGCGCATCGCCTTGGTGATGGCGTCCTTGCCCTGCTCGATCGCCTCCTCGCGCCGCTCCTTGGTGAACCACTGGCGGATCTTGTTGCGGGCACGCGCCGACTTCACGAAGGCGAGCCAGTCGCGCGAGGGGCCCGCGGACTCCGCCTTGGAGGTGAGGATGTCGACCGTGTCGCCGTTCTGCAGCGTCGAGTCCAGCGGCACGAGGCGCCCGTTGACGCGGGCCCCCATGGTGCGGTGGCCCACCTCGGTGTGCACCGAGTACGCGAAGTCGACCGGCGTCGCCCCCGCGGGCAGCGCCATCACCTCGCCCTTCGGCGTGAAGACGTACACCTCCGCGCCGCCGATCTCGTAGCGCAGCGAGTCGAGGAACTCGCTCGGGTCGGCGGTCTCGCGCTGCCAGTCCACGAGCTGGCGCAGCCACGCCATGTCGTTGGCGCGCGGGTCGTCCGACGTCGTCTTGCCCGCCGGCGCCATCTGCTTGTACTTCCAGTGCGCGGCGACGCCGTACTCCGCACGACGGTGCATGTCGTGCGTGCGGATCTGGATCTCGACGGGCTTGCCGCCCGGACCCACGACCGTCGTGTGCAGCGACTGGTACATGTTGAACTTCGGCATCGCGATGTAGTCCTTGAACCGGCCCGGGACCGGGTTCCAGCGCGCGTGGAGCGCGCCGAGCACCGCGTAGCAGTCCCGCACCGTGTCCACGAGGACGCGCGTGCCGACGAGGTCGTAGATCTCCGCGAAGTCGTGCCCGCGCACGATCATCTTCTGGTAGATCGAGTAGTAGTGCTTCGGGCGGCCGGTGACCGTCGCCTTGATCTTCGCGCTGCGCAGGTCGGCGGAGATCTGCTCCCGCACCACCGACAGGTACTCCTCGCGGGCGGGCGCGCGCTCCGCCACCAGGTGCACGATCTCGTCGTACACCTTGGGGTAGAGGGTCTGGAAGGACAGGTCCTCCAGCTCCCACTTGATGGTGTTCATGCCCAGCCGGTGCGCCAGCGGGGCGTAGATCTCGAGCGTCTCGCGCGCCTTGCGCTGCGCCGACGAGCCGGAGACGTACTTCCACGTGCGGGCGTTGTGCAGCCGGTCCGCGAGCTTGATGACCAGCACGCGGATGTCCTTGGCCATCGCGACGACCATCTTGCGCACGGTCTCCGCCTGGGCGGCGTCGCCGTACTTCACCTTGTCCAGCTTGGTGACGCCGTCGACGAGCATGGCGATCTCCTCGCCGTACTCGCGGGTCAGCTCGTCGAGCCCGTAGTCCGTGTCCTCGACCGTGTCGTGCAGCAGCGCGGCCGCCAGGGTCGCGCCGTCGAAGCCGAGCTCGGCGAGGATGGTCGCCACGGCGACCGGGTGGGTGATGTACGGGTCGCCGGACTTGCGCTCCTGGCCCCGGTGACACCGCTCGGCCGTCGCGTAGGCGCGCTCGAGCACCGAGAGGTCGGACTTCGGGTGGTTGGTGCGCACGGCCTGGAGCACCGGCTCCAGCGCCGGCGTCGTGGGCGGCGCGCCCCGCACCCCCAGCCGGACGAGCCGGTTGCGCACGCTCCGCCCGGACCCCGAACCGCGGCCCGGGACGGCGCCCTGCCCGGTCGATCCCTGAGGCGCGTTGGCGGCGCGCACGACCTTCGTCTCGTCGCTCATCTGCGCCTCCTTCCGCAACCACCGCGGGGTCGCCGCCGGCCGGGACGGCAAGTCTACGACTCCACGCGGAGCAGAGCCTCGACCGTCCGTCCGGTCAGCCTGTCGCGTCCGCCCAGGCCGGCGAGCTCGAGCAGGAACGCCAGGGCGACCACCTGACCGCCCGACCGTTCCACGAGCTCGGCCGCCGCGCGCGCCGTGCCGCCGGTCGCGAGCACGTCGTCGACCAGGAGAACACGCGCCCCCGCCTCGAGTGTTCCCGTGCGCAGCTCGATCGCGGCCGAGCCGTACTCGAGGTCGTAGTCCACCCGCTCCACCGGCGGCGGCAGCTTGCCCGCCTTGCGCAGCGGCAGGAACCCCACCCCCAGGCGAGTGGCGAGCGGCGCCCCCAGGAGGAAGCCCCGCGCCTCCATGCCCGCGACGACGTCCACGCCGCCGTCCGCGTCCACGAGGCGGGCGAACGCCTCCACGACGTCCGCCAGCGCCGGGCCGTCCGCGAGCAGCGGGGTGATGTCGCGGAACACGACGGGCGGGTGCGGGTAGTCCGGCACGTCGCGGATCAGCGCGCGCACCTCCGCCGCCCGCTCGGCGCCGAGCCCCCGCAGCCCGTCCAGGACGATGTCGTCCGGACGGTCGCCGGGGCGCCCGCCGCCGGGCACGTCGAAGCCTGAGCTGTCATCCATCGCGTGGCCCCCGGCTCAGTGTCCGCGCTTGCGGCGCGGCTGGGCGCGGTTGCCCTGGTGCTGGCCCGGGATCAGCTGCGCGGAACCGGTCGTGAACGCCGCGACCTCGGCGTCGTGCCCGCCCTCGGCGACCAGGCCGGCGCGCTCCGCCAGGACCGTCTTGGTGTGCGCGGCGATCTTCGGCTCGCGCTCACGCAGGGCCACGTCGAGCGGCGTCGCGAGGAAGAGCGACGACGCCGCGCCGACGGCGATACCGACGAACAGCGACAGCGACAGGTCGCGGAGCGTGCCCGCGCCCAGCAGGAACGCGCCGACGAAGAGGATGCTCGCCACCGGCAGGAGCGCCACGACCGACGTGTTGATCGAGCGCACGAGGGTCTGGTTCACGGCGAGGTTGGCGCGCTCCGCGTACGTGCTGCGGGTCTGCGTGAGCACGTCCGCCGTGTTCTCGCGGACCTTGTCGAACACGACCATCTTGTCGTAGAGCGAGAAGCCGAGGATGGTGAGGAAGCCGATGATCGTCGACGGCGTGACCTCCCAGCCGATGGCGGCGTAGACGCCGGCCGAGATGAGCAGGTCCGCGAGCATCGCGACGATCGCCGCCACGGACATCCGCCAGGCGCGGAAGTACACGGCCATGAACAGCGCCGCGGCCACCACGAACACCACGGTGCCCCACAGGGCCCGCATCGAGACGCCCGCGCCCCAGGTCGGGCCGACGAAGGACGTCGTCACCGCGGACTCGTCGACGTCGTACGCGGTGGCGAGGCCCGTGACCAGGGCGGCCTCCTGCTCCGGCGTGACCGTCTCGGTCTGCACGCGCACCGCCGAGCCGCCCACGATCGCGACGCGGGGCTCCTCGTTCGGGAGCACCTCGTGCACGGCGTCGATCGCCAGCTGCTGCTCGGTGGAGGTCACGTCGTTGACCGTGAACTCCGTGCCGCCGCGGAAGTCGATGCCGAGGGTGAGCCCCTTGATCAGGATGATCGCGATCGAGGCGATCGCGAGGATTCCCGCCACCGTGAACCAGCGCTTGCGGCGCTGCACGATCGGGTAGGAGCGGCGGCCCGTGTAGAGGTCGTTGCCCCACTGGGCGAAGTGCATGCCGGCCATCAGCGGCTCTCCTCGTTCGTGCCGGAGTGGTTCTCACCGGTCGCCGAGGGCGATCCGTCGTCCGGTCCTGCGTCCGGTTGCGGGTCCGCCTCCTCGGCGGCCGCCCGACGCTCGGCCGCGCGCCGCTCGGCGATCGTCAGCCTGCGCCCGGAGGCGTCGGTGACGGGGGCCGCGGGGGCCTGCCGTGCACCGCTGTGCACGGGCTCGGCGACCACGCGCTCGCCCGGCGCCTCGGCGCCGGCGTCCGGGCCCTCGGCGGCGCCGGCCACGGCGGGCTGCGGCATCCGCACCCGGCCGGCGCCCGCGTACCGCGGGCCGGAGCTCGCGCGCAGGCGCTCGGGCGACAGGCCCGACCAGAGGTGGCCGTCCCGGAAGAACGGGATCTTGGTGATGACCTCCATCATCGGGTGCGTGAACCAGAACACGACGGCGACGTCGATGATCGTCGTCAGACCCAGGGTGAACGCGAAGCCCTGCACGCCGCCCACGGCGAGGAAGTACAGGATGATCGCGGAGATCAGGTTGACGGCCTTGGCGGCGAGCACCGTGCGCCGGGCGCGGGCCCAGCCGCGCTCGACCGCGTAGGCGAGGGTCCGCCCGTCGCGCAGCTCGTCGCGGATCCGTTCGAAGTACACGATGAACGAGTCCGCCGTGAAGCCGATGGCGACGATCAGGCCGGCGACGCCCGCGAGCGAGAGCCGATAGCCCATCCCCCAGGAGAGCAGGGCGATCGACACGTAGGTGATCACGCCCGCGACCACCAGCGACGCGACCGTCAGCAGGCCGAGCGTGCGGTACTGCAGCAGCGAGTACACGACGACGAGCGCGAGGCCGATGAGGCCGGCGATCAGGCCGTTGCGCAGCTGCTCGGAGCCGAGGGTCGCGGAGATGACCTCCTGGCTCTCGACCGTGTACTGCACCGGCAGGGCACCGAAGCTGAGCTGGTTGGCCAGCGTGGCCGCGGAGTCGCGCGTGAACGACCCGGAGATCGTCGCCTGGCCGTTGGAGATGATCGTGCCCGGGGACAGGGACGGCGCCGAGACGACGAGCCCGTCCAGGACGATGGCGAACTGGTTGCGCGGCGCCTCGAGGCCCTGCAGACGGGTCGTGGTCTCGCGGAACTCCTTCGTGCCCACGGAGTCGAAGTTGAGGAAGACGCCCCACTCGTTGGTGGTGGTGCCGTTCGCGCCGGGGACCAGGCCGGAGCTCGCCGACGAGATGTGCACGCCGTCGACCTCCATCGGGCCGAGGATGTACTTCAGCCCGTCCTGCTCGCCGCACGTCACCAGCGGCTTGTCCGGGTCGTCCCCGCCGCCGCCCTTGAGGTTGGCGGGGTCGGTGCAGTCGAGCTCCTCGAACTGCTTCTGGATCTCCGGCGTGATCTGCGCCAGGTCGCTCGGGTCGGTCGCGGCAGCCTCGTCCGTGGCGCCCTCGTCCGTCCCTTCGGTCGCCGTAGGCGACGGGTCGGCGCCGTCGCCCGACGTCGCGGTGGCGGTCGGCGTGGCCGACGGGTCGACGTCCGCCGGGACGGACAGCGGCGCACCCGCGCCCTTGCCGCTCGGCGCGTCGCCGGCGCCGTCCTCGGCGGTCGCGTCCTCCTTGGCGGCGTCGTCCTTGGCCGCGTCGTCCTGCGCCGCGTCGTCCTGCGCCGCGTCGCCGGCGTCGGCGCTGGGCGAGGCGGACGGCTCGGGGGTCGGCGTGCCCGCGGCGTACGTCAGCACCGGGCGGAAGCGCATCTGCGCCGGCTGCGAGATGAGGTCGATGGTCTCCTGCGACACCTCGCCGGGGATGCCGACGACGATGTTCTGGGAGCCCTGCGCGGTGATCTCCGCCTCGGACACGCCCGAGGAGTCGATGCGCTGACGGATGACGTTGATCGACTCGTCGATCGTCGCCGACGTCACCTGCGACCCGTCGGTGGTGTCCGCCTTCAGGATCAGCTGCGTGCCGCCCTGCAGGTCGAGCGCCAGCCCCGGGGCCCAGCTCGCGCCGTCCGGGTTGGAGTCGGACTTGGCGTCCCAGAAGACGCCGGCGCCGAGGGCGAGGAACGGCAGGACGATCGTCAGGATCGTGAAGACCACGAGGGTGCGTACCGGACGCGACCGCTTCGTGCGTGAGTTCGCCAACTTCTGTCTCTTCCCGTCTGCGCGCCGCCGCAGGGCCGACGCGTGATGGCGCCGGCCGGGATCGCCCCGACCGGCGCGTCGTCAGGCCGACGGGCGCGAGCGCCCGCCGTCCCATGTCGCTGGTGCTGTCACTTCGATGCTGTCACTTGGTGGTGCCGGGCTCGCCCTCGTCACGACGCTGCTGCTCCCGGTACTCCCGCTGCGCGGTGTCCAGGCTCGACAGGTCGTCGGGGACGTCGATGTGACCGTCGCCGGAGGTGATCGTACCGGTCGCGGAGGAGTCGGTTGTGACGTCGGTCTCGTCGGCCTCGGCCACGGGCTCCTCGACCGGCGTGTCCACGCGCTTGGCGATGGCCGCGCGCAGCCAGCGGGTCTGCGCGCCGCCGGGGCCGGTCTCGATGGTGACGGTGTCGGTCGCCTCGTCGATCTCCACGACCGTGCCGAACAGGCCCGAACCGGTCATGACCTCCTGACCCGGCTCGAGCTGCGACCGGAACTCGGCCTGCTGCTTCTGCTGCTTGCGCGTCCGCTGGCTCATGAAGAACATGAGGCCGGCGAGGACCACGAAGAGGATGATGAGTTCCACGGAGCGTCCTTGTCTGTCGCTGCCCGACGGTCGTCGACCGACTGCCGGGCGTCGGGGGCGCACCGGTCGGCACGCCGGCGCAGTGTCCTGCGCACACGGCCCCCAACGAGCACGGCACCCGTCGAGTTCCGGCCCTGGGCCGTCGGCGGCCGGGGGCGCTCCCAGTCTACTGGGGCGGCCCGGCGTCCCTGTCGGACGCGTCGGACCCGGCGGACCCGTCGAACAAGGTCCCCCCGAGCGGCGCGCCCCACGCGCCGGGCGGCGGCTCGAGCCCGAGGTGCTCCCAGGCGGCCTGCGTCGCGACCCGGCCGCGCGGCGTGCGGCCCAGGAGCCCCTCGCGGACGAGGTACGGCTCGGCCACCGTCTCCACGGTGTCCGGCTCCTCCCCCACGGTCATCGCGAGCGTGCCCAGTCCCACGGGACCGCCGGCGAACCGGCGGCAGACGGCGTCGAGCACGGCACGGTCCAGCCGGTCCAGGCCGATCGGGTCGACCTCGTAGACCTCCAGCGCCGCCCGGGCCGCCCGGAGGTCGAGGCTGCCGTCCCCGCGCACCTGGGCCCAGTCGCGCACGCGGCGCAGCAGGCGGTTGGCGATGCGGGGGGTGCCGCGCGACCGGCCCGCGATCTCGTGCGCTGCGGCGTGCTGGATGTCGACGCCGAGCAGGCCGGCGGACCGGGTGATGACGCGCTCCAGCTCGGCGGCGTCGTAGAAGTCGAGGTGCCCGGTGAACCCGAAGCGGTCGCGCAGCGGGGCGGGCAGCAGGCCCGACCTCGTCGTCGCGCCGACGACGGTGAACGGCGGCAGCGCCAGCGGGATCGCGCTCGCGCCCGCCCCCTTGCCGACGACGACGTCGACGCGGAAGTCCTCCATCGCGACGTACAGCAGCTCCTCGGCCGGGCGGGCCAGCCGGTGGATCTCGTCGATGAAGAGGACCTCGCCCTCCTCGAGCGACGAGAGCACCGCCGCCAGGTCCCCCGCGTGCTGGATCGCCGGGCCACTCGTGACCCGCAGCGAGGTGCCGAGCTCGGCGGCGATGATCATCGCCAGCGTGGTCTTGCCGAGCCCGGGAGGTCCGGACAGGAGCACGTGGTCGGGAGACGCGTCCCGCGCCAGCGCCGCCTGGAGCACCAGGGAGAGCTGGTCGCGCACCACCCGCTGCCCGACGAACTCGTCCAGCTTCTTCGGTCGCAGCGCCGCCTCGGCCGCGCGCTCGACGTCGTCGGCCGAGGAGGTGACGAGCCGCTCCCCGCCGTACTCCGCGTCCGCCTCAGCCACGGCGGCCGCCCAGGGAACGCAGCGCCGCGCGCAGCGTGGCCGCGACGTCGATCGGGCTGTCGGCCGGGTTGTCGTCGCCCGCGTCCGCGAGGACCCGGTCGACGGTGTCCTGGGCGACCTTGGCTGCCCAGCCCAGGCCCACGAGCGCCTCGACCACCTGGTCGCGCGCCGGGTCGCCCGCGGCGACGGGCGGCGCGTCGGGCACGACGGCGCCGGCGGCGGACGTCGGGGCGCCCAGCTTGCCGGACAGCTCGAGCACCAGGCGCTGGGCGCTCTTGGGGCCGACCCCGGGAACGCGGCGCAGCGCCGCGAGGTCCTCGGACGCGACGGCGCGGCGCAGGGCGTCGGGGGTGAGCACGGCGAGCATGGCGAGAGCGATCCGGGGTCCGACGCCGGACACGGACTGGGCGGTCTCGAAGACCTCCCGCTCGTCCGCCTCCGCGAAGCCGAACACCGTCATCGAGTCCTCACGGACGACCAGCGTGGTGTGGAGCTGGGCCCGCTCCCCCACCCGCAGGCCGGCGAGGGTGCCGGGGGTGGCGTGCACGAGGTACCCGACCCCGCCGACGTCGAGCACGGCCCGCTCCAGCGTCACGTGCGTGACCGTGCCGGTCAGGGAGGCGATCACCGTGGTCCTTCCGTCGAAGAGGCCGTCGACGTGGCCGTCGAACACCCGTACGAGGCGTCACTGTAACAACCGGTGCCGACGCCGGGGCGGGCGACACTCGACGAGCCCACGACCAGCCGCGCGACGGCGACCGGGTGGCCCGGGTCCCGCTCAGCGCCGGGCTCGGGAGGGTGCGCCGCGGTGCGAGCCGGTGCGCGCGGTGCGCTCGGCAGCGGCCCAGGCGCGCTGGGCCGGGGTGAGCTCGTTCCGCTCGCCGCCCTGGAGCGCGCCGGACGGTCGCCACAGGTGGGTGACGGCGAGCGCGAGGGCGTCGGCGGCGTCGGCCGGCCGCGGCAGCTCGTCGAGCCCGAGGATGCGCGCGATCATGCGCTGCACCTGCTCCTTGTCGGCGCGGCCGGACCCGGTGACGGCGGCCTTCACCTCGCTCGGCGTGTGCATCGCGACCGGGACGCCGCGCCGGGCCGCCGCGACCATCGCGAGGCCGGCGACCTGCGCGGTGCCCATCACGGTGCCGCGGTTGTTCTGGGCGAAGACGCGCTCCACGGCGACGACGTCGGGCACCGTGCGCTCGAGCCACTCCTCGAGCCCCTCGGCGACGCGCAGCAACCGGAGGTCGACGCTCAGCTCGGGCTCGCTGCGCACGACCCCGACGTCGACCATCCGGGCCCTCCGGCCCGGCAACGAGTCGACGACGCCGACCCCGCACCGGGTCAGACCCGGGTCCACCCCCAGCACGCGCACGTCGTCACCCTCTCACGCGGGCGGCCGCGGACGGCCGACCCGCGCCGGGAGCCGTCACTCCTCGTCGAGGGCCGCCATGACCTCGTCGGAGGCGTCGAAGTTCGCGTAGACGTTCTGCACGTCGTCGCTGTCCTCGAGCGCGTCGATGAGGCGCAGGATCTTGCGCGCGCCCTCCACGTCGACCTCGACCTCCATGGAGGGGTGCCAGATGGAGTCGGCCGAGTCGTACTCGATGCCGGCCTCCTGGATCGCCGTGCGCACGGCGACGAGGTCGGTGGCCTCCGAGAGGACCTCGATGACGTCGCCCTCGTCGCTGACCTCCTCGGCGCCCGCGTCGAGCGCGGCGAGCATGACGTCGTCCTCCGTGACGCCCTCCGCCTTCGGCACCACGACGAGGCCCTTGCGGGAGAACAGGTAGGACACGGAGCCCGGGTCGGCCAGGTTGCCGCCGTTGCGGGAGAACGCGAGGCGCACCTCGGAGGCGGCGCGGTTCTTGTTGTCCGTGAGGCACTCGACGAGGACGGCGATGCCGTTCGCGCCGTAACCCTCGTACATGATCGTCTGGTAGTCGACGGCGTCGGCGCCCTCGCCGGAGCCGCGCTTGAGCGCGCGGTCGATGTTGTCGTTGGGGACCGACGACTTCTTCGCCTTCTGGATGGCGTCGAACAGCGTGGGGTTACCGGCCGGGTCGCCGCCGCCCGTGCGCGCGGCGACCTCGATGTTCTTGATCAGCTTCGCGAAAAGCTTGCCGCGCTTGGCGTCGATCGCCGCCTTCTTGTGCTTGGTCGTGGCCCACTTGGAGTGACCTGACATGCGCTCCCTAACTCCTTCGCGATGCTTGGACGAGCCGGACGAACAACCCGTGCACGCGCGCGTCCCCCGTGATCTCCGGGTGGAACGCGGTGGCGAGCAGCCGTCCCTGACGTGCTGCGACGATCTTACCGGCGGCGGGCCCCACCGCAGAGCCGTCCGCCCAGCGGTCCGGTATGCGGGCGAGCACCTCGACGTCCGGCCCCGCCTCCTCGACCCACGGAGCGCGGATGAAGGCGGTGCGCACCGGACGCCCGCCCGGCCCGTCAGAGACGCCCGCGACCTGCAGGTCCGCCTCGAACGAGTCCACCTGGCGGCCGAACGCGTTGCGCCGCACGACGACGTCCATCCCGCCCAGCGTGCGCTGGTCGGCGGTGCCGCCCTCGATGCGGTCCGCGAGCAGGATCATCCCCGCGCACGAGCCGAACACGGGCAGCCCCTCGCCGATCAGCCGCCGCAGCGGGTCGGCGAGCTCGAAGAGCCGCAGGAGCTTGTCGATCGTCGTCGACTCGCCCCCGGGGAGCACGAGGCCGTCGACGGCCTCCAGCTCGGCCGGGCGCCGCACGCCCACAGCACGCGCCCCCGCCTGCTCGAGCGCGGCGGCGTGCTCGCGCACGTCGCCCTGCAGGGCGAGGACTCCGATCGTCGTGGTCACCGGGGCAGTGTAGGGCGACCGTCGGCGAAGCCCGCACGTGCTCAGGAGCAGGTGCCCAGCAGGCCGAGCGTGATCGAGTACCGCCGCGTGCCGGACCACGCCGAGCTCCAGGTCGTGCCGCCCGGGTAGACGCGGTCCGCGCGGACCCGAGCCGTCGCGTTGGTCGCGGCCGCAGTGACCTGGTAGGTCGTCGTCCCCGCGGCCACCTGCGCCTGCGTGCTCCCGCCCGGACCGTAGCCGAAGGTGTAGCGGGTGGCGCCCGCCGCCGCCGTCCAGTTGAACGTCACCGACCCGATCCCCAGCAGGCCGCATGTCAGGTTCGTCGGGGCGGGGACCGTCGCGGCGGAGACCGCGGCGCTGGTCACCGTGCCCGTGTCGGTCCACGAGGTGCCCGGGATCGTCGCCGCCAGGGCCACGGACACGCCGCCGCTCTGGCCCTGGGTGGTGGAGGGGGCCGTGGCCGAGACCGCCACCGCCACGCACAGCGCCACGGTCCCGCCCGCGGAGACCGTCGCGGTGCCACCGGACCCCCCGCCGCAGCCGGTCCCCGTGTCCGCCGCGCCGAACGACGCGCTCGTCGTGAACGCCGTGCCGAGCGTCCCGGTCCGCGAGGTCGTCGCGGTCACCGTGGCGGAGCGGGAGCCGCCGTTGCGCACCGTGACGACCTCGGACGCGCCGGAGCCCGGCACCGCGCCGGGAAGCGTGAGCGCGGGGAGGCTCACCGTGCCCCCGCGGCCCACGAGGCCGTTGCCGAGGTTCGCGACCTGCACGTCCACCGTGCCCGCAGAGATCGGCGTCGTCGGCGCCGTGGCGGTGCCCGACCCGCGCCACCAGGCCCAGGCGATCCCGCCCCCGGCGAGCACGCACACCATCGCCGCGACCACGAGGACGGCGACGCGGCGCACGGTCGCGCCGGGCCGCGCCGGCTCAGCCACGGTGGCCGCCCCCTCGTGCGCGGCCACGGCGCAGCAGCACGCCCGCCGCGACGGCGACCACCGCCGCGAGCAGAGCCGGCAGCGGCTGTCCACCGGTGCGCGCCAGCGCGCCCGGGCCGTCGCGGACGTCGTCGGCCGGGCCGCGCCCGACGTCCTGCTCGCCTCCGGTGTCCGCGGTGTCCGGCGGCCCGTCGCCCGCCAACGTCACGAGCACGTCGACGGGCACGGTCTCGCCCTGCGTCTCGTTCCCCGCCGCGCCGTCGAGGGAGGCCTCCACCGTGACGGGCAGCACCTCCGACTCGGCCAGGAGCACCGGAGCGGACCCCGCGCCGTCGGACCACCGACCCCCCTCCGGACGCACCCGGACCCGCACCGCGTCCGCGAGGGCGGAGGCCCCGCGGCCGGTCACCCCCTCCCCGACCGACACGGCGACGCGGCTGCCGGCCGGTCCGGGTCCGTCGTTGCGCACGAGCAGCACGGCCCGGCGCGTCTCGCCCGGCGTCCAGGGCGCGGAGCCGAAGAGCGCCGCCTCGAGGTCGGTCGTCCAGCGGCGGCCGTCCACGCTCAGCGCCACGCCTCCGGGCTCGGCGCCGCCCTGCGCTCCCGCGGCCGCAGCCGGCGCCAGCAGGACCCCGACGACGAGCGCGGCCCCGCACGTGGCGACCCGGCGCCCGCCGCCCCTCATCGGCGGCCGTCCTTCCGGGCACCGCCCGCGGCGGGCGGCGCCGCCGGCCACCAGGTCGCGAGCCCCTCGGGCGCGGCGCTCCGCCCCGTGCCCGACGCCGGGGCGGGGGGCGACTCAGGCTCTCCCGCGCCGGGCGACCGGCGCCCCCGGCGCTCCCGGACCTCGCCCGCGACGAGCCACGACGCGTATGCCAGGAGGAGCACCGCGACCCCGGTCGTGAGGAACCGGCGCTGCTCAGGCGTCCCGAGACCCATGAGACGGCCCAGCTGCGGGACGGCGTACCAGAGCGCGCCGCGCACCTGCACGGCCTGCACGGGCTCCGGGTCGGCGACCTCGTTCGCGTCGCCCCGGGTCAGCAGCGTCCGCTCCCCGTCGACGGTGGTGCCGAGGCCGACCACCCGGTGCGTCACGACCGTGGGATCCCCGGAGCGCAGCTGGTAGGTGACCACCTGTCCGGTCGTGATCTCGTCCACGTCGACCGGGCGCACCACCACGAGCGTGCCGACGTCGAACGCGGGGCGCATCGACCCGGTCGCCACGCCGTACGGTGTGGCGCCGGCCAGGCGCGGGACCACGACGACGAGCAGCAGGGCCCCGCCCGCGACCAGCAGGACGACGCACGCGAGGACGCGCCCCGCCATGCGCCACACGGCACGGGGCGGGCCCGGCGGCGCCGCAGCAGCCACGGCGTGCTCAGGGGGCGGGGACGACGTGCGCCTGCGTGACCTGGACCGTGACGTCCTCGAGCGCGGCGGTCAGCGCCTGCGTGTCGTTCCCGGCGGCCGTGTCGAACGCCGCCTCGAGGTTGACGACGAGCGAGTCGGTCTCACCCACCGGCACCGGGGCGGTCAGCGGGAGCTCCAGGGTCTCGCCGCCCAGGGTCGCCGAGGTGAGGCTGAGGTCGAGCGCGCCGGTGAGCGCGTTCTCCGCCGCCCAGGTCGGCGACGAGACGGTGATCTCGCCCAGCGCCAGGTGGTCGCCGGTGCCTCCCACCGCCAGCGTGCAGGTGGTGGTGACCGTGTCGCCCGGCACGATGCCCGCCGCGACCGAGCCGCCGCCGTCGAGGGTCCAGTCACCGCACGCCCCGTCCGACATCGTGAGCGTGCCGGCGGTGACGTCAGACCCGGTGGCCGTGCCCTGTGCCGTCCAGTAGGCGATCGTCTGGGCGCCGCCGACGAGCAGGACGGCGGCCCCTCCTACCGCGATCGCAGCCTTCGTCAGTCGGTTCACGTCGACGTCCCCCTGCCGCTCTGTCCGCACCTCGGCGTGCGGACCCGATGAGACGACGGTAGCCAACTGCTGCCCGGGGCGCGCGTCGGCGGCCGGGGACGTCGGGAGGGTCAGGGCGTGCGGGTACCCAGCTCCTCGGGGTCGGACGGCTCGTCGTCGTGCTGGACGCCGAGGTGGCGGACGCTGCCGTCCCACCCCCGGGCCAGGTCCTCGACGACGTCCGGCAGGCTGGTCGGGAAGACCTCGCGCGTCTCGGCGCGCAGCTCGGCCGTGGTCAGCCAGCGCATCTCGTCGAGGACGTCGCGCTCCTCCGCGGTCCACCCGTCGTCGGTGGGCCGGTGGCCGCCGTCGACGCGCGCCAGGAAGAAGACCTCCTGCTGCCGGCACGTCTCCGCGAAGAAGTGGAAGTACGCGTCGCGGGTCAGCACCGGGCCCACGAGGTCGTGCGGCGCGAGCGCGAGCCCGGCCTCCTCGCGCAGCTCGCGCAGGGCGGCGTCGACCTCGCTCTCGCCGGCGTCGATGCCGCCGCCGACGGTGAACCACCACGAGCGTTCCGGCTGGTCGGCGTCGTGCCCGCGGACCAGGAGCACCCGGTCCGCGTGGTCGAGCACGATGACGCGCGCGGCGCGCCGCTGCCGCAGCCCGTCCGGCCCGACGGCCCAGTCGTCGCCGAGGGCGGGCGTCACCAGCCCCGCTCCGCCAGGCGCGTCGGCAGCGGCTCGGACTCGACGTCGGCACCGTGGTCCACGGCTGACGGGGAACGGGCATCCATGGCGCCCATGGTAGCCACGGAACGTCGCCACGAGACCAGGCGTCCCCGCTCACCGCCGAGGCTTCGCTCGCCTGGTCGGGAGGGCCGACAGAGGGTCCTCCGGCCACGGGTGGCGAGGGTAGCGTCCTCGCAGGTCGGCCCGGACCCCGGGATAGCCCTGTCTCCAGAAGGACGCGAGATCGCTGGTGATCGCGACCGGTCGTCCGGCGGGGGACAGCAGGTGCAGGACGACCGGGACGCGGCCGTCCGCGACGGCCGGGGCCGCGGTCCAGCCGAAGACCTCCTGCAGCTTCACCGCGAGGACCGGCGGCTCGGCACCGTCGTACGCGAGCCGGACCGCGGAGCCCGACGGTACCTGGAGCCGTTCCGGCGCCAGCTCGTCGAACCGGGCTGCCGCGGGCCACGGCAGGAGTCGACGGAGCGCCGAGGCCACGTCGATGCGGGCGAGGTCGCGCGAGCCTCGCACCGAGGCGAGCTCCGTCCCCAGCCACGCGTCGAGATCGGCGAGCAGCGCCTCGTCGTCGACCGCGGGCCACGGGCCTTTGAGGTGGGCGTGGCAGAACGCGAGCCGCTGCCGCAGGGCGAGCGCGGTCTCCGACCAGCGCAGGACGGACAGGCCGCTGCCCCGGATGCCGTCGCGCACCGCCGCCTGGACGAGCAGCCGGTCGGGGTCGGTCAGCGGGACGTCGCCCAGCACGATCGCGCCGAGCGCCTCGACCCGCCGCGTCACGATCCGGCCGTCGTCCCAGCGGATCCGGTCGGTGGTCGAGACGAGATCGCCGGCGACGTCTCGCGCGGTCTGCTCGTCGATCGGCGCCGCGGACCGGATCCTGGCGTCGGCGCGGCCGGGTGCCCGGTCGGCGACCGCGATCGCCAGCCAGGCGGTGCCCCGCCACGGCGACCGCGGATCCAGCGCGGCACCCGTACCGCCGGACATCTGGTACGTCGTCGAGTCGGTCGCCCGGGCCCGCGCGATCCGGTCCGGGTATGCCAACCCCGCCACGATGCCCACCGCGAGATCGTCCGGCACCCCGGGCGTCCCCGGACCGGCCCGCCCGTCCGACGCGTGGCCCGTCGGCGCGCCCCGGCCGAGGCGCGCCGACTCCTCCCGCCAGCGGGCCGTCGCCCCGCGGTCGTCACCGCGGCGGAGGGCCCGCAGGCGTGCCGGCAGGTCGTCGCCGAGGGAGCGGCCCGAGTCGTCCGAGAGCATCGCGACGATCTCCCGCGCCCGGTCGGCGCCGACCCGCGGGGTCCCGTCCAGCAACGCACGGGCGAGGCGGGGATGCGCCCCGATCGCCCGCATCCGCCGGCCCCGCCCGGTGATACTGCCGTCGTCGTCCACGGCGTCGATGCGGCGCAGCAGCGCGGTGGCCGCCGTCATCGCGGGCGCGGGCGGCGCCTCGAGCAGCGTCAGGCCGGCCCCCGCGGGCGCGCCCCAGGCCGCGAGGTCGAGGGCGAACGCCGCCAGGTCGGCGACCGCGATCTCCGGCGCCGCATGATCGTCGAGACGCGCGTGGTCGGTGGCGGACCAGCACCGGTAGACCCGGCCCGGCCCTTCCCGCCCGGCGCGACCCGCCCGCTGGTCGGCCGACGACCTCGAGACCCGGCAGGTGACCAGCGTCCCGAGACCCCGCGACTGGTCGGTCCGCGGTTCCCGGGCGAGCCCCGCGTCGACGACGACCCTGACCCCGGGCACCGTCAGCGAGCTCTCCGCCACCGACGTCGTCACCACGATCCGACGCACGGCGGACGGCACCAGGGCCCGCTCCTGCTCGGCCCTGGACTGGCGGCCGAACAGCGGCAGGACGTGGAGGTCCGCCAACCGGCGGGCCATGCCGTCGATCTCGGCCTCGCCCGGGACGAACACGAGGACGTCGCCGTCGTTCTCGGCCAGGGCGCGCCGGACGACGGCCGCGACGTGGTCCAGCAGGCGCGGGTCGACCCGACCGCCGGGAAGCAGGGGCGTGGGCAACGGCGGGGGCGCCCACTCGGTCGCCACGTCGAACAGCGCTGCGGTCGCCGTGATCACGGGTGCGGGAGCGCCCGCGCCGAGCGCGCGGCTCAGGCTCACCGTGTCCGCCGTGGCCGAGGTCGCGACGACGGCCAGGTCGTCCCGGAGGTTCGCCCGGACGTCGACGAGGAGCGCGAGCAGCAGGTCGGCGTCCAGGTGCCGCTCGTGGCACTCGTCGATCACGACCGCCGTGACGCCCGGCAGCTCCGGGTCCTGCTGCAGCCGGCGCACGAGGAGCCCCGTCGTCACCACCTCGACGCGGAGGTCCTTGCCTCCGCTGCGCTCACCGCGCATCGCGTAGCCGACCCGCCGTCCGAGCGGCTCGTCGACCAGCGCCGCCAGCCGGGTCGCCGCGGCACGGGTGGCCATCCGGCGCGGCTCGGCGACGACGATCGTGCCGCCGAGCGCGTCGGCCAGGGCGAGGGGCAGCAACGAGGTCTTCCCCGACCCGGGCGGCGCGACCAGCACCGCGGCGCCGCTCGACCGCACCGCGTCGACCGTGGCAGGAAGGACCCCCCGGACGGGCAGGTCCGCACCCGGCACCGAAGGTTCAGGGAGCAGCACGCCCCGACACTAGTCGAGCGCGACCAGGGGTCCCGCGGACGCGATGTCGGCGGGACCCCCTGGTCGAGGTCGGAGCTGGTGCTACCAGCCGCGCTCGGCCAGGCGCACCGGCGCCGGCTCGGCCTCGACGTTGATGCCGACCATGGCCTCGCCCAGCCCGCGGGAGACCTTGGCGACGACGTCCGGGTCGTCGTGGAAGGTGGTCGCCTGGACGATCGCCTTGGCGCGCGCGACCGGGTCGCCCGACTTGAAGATGCCGGAGCCGACGAACACGCCCTCGGCGCCGAGCTGCATCATCATCGCGGCGTCCGCCGGGGTGGCGATGCCGCCCGCGGTGAACAGCACGACCGGCAGCTTGCCGGCGCGCGCCACCTCGGCGACGAGCTCGTAGGGGGCCTGCAGCTCCTTGGCGGCGACGAACAGCTCGTCCTCGGGCAGCGAGGTCAGCCGGCGGATCTGCGCACGGATCTGGCGCATGTGCGTGGTCGCGTTGGAGACGTCGCCCGTGCCGGCCTCGCCCTTGGAGCGGATCATCGCCGCGCCCTCGGTGATGCGGCGCAGCGCCTCGCCGAGGTTGGTGGCGCCGCACACGAACGGCACGGTGAACTGCCACTTGTCGATGTGGTTGGCGTAGTCGGCGGGGGTGAGCACCTCCGACTCGTCGATGTAGTCGACGCCCAGGGACTGCAGCACCTGCGCCTCGACGAAGTGCCCGATGCGCGCCTTCGCCATCACGGGGATCGAGACGGCGTCGATGATGCCGTCGATCATGTCGGGGTCGCTCATGCGGGCGACGCCGCCCTGCGAGCGGATGTCGGCGGGCACCCGCTCCAGGGCCATGACGGCGACGGCGCCGGCGTCCTCGGCGATCTTCGCCTGCTCGGGCGTGACGACGTCCATGATGACGCCGCCCTTGAGCATCTCGGCCATGCCGCGCTTGACGCGGGCGGTGCCCACCTCGCCCGCGGGGATCCGGCCGTCGCTGCCGATGGTCTCGCTCAACGCAACCTCGCTCGTGTCGCAGTGGGACGCGTGACCGCTGTCACGCACCCTCCATCCTAGTTCCGCGCGTCAGGCCCCGGAGAGCCCCTCCGGCATCTGGTCGTCCAGCTCGACCATGCGCGGCAGCGCCGCGTGCCCCGAGAGGCGCAGCAGGCGCACGTACCAGGTGCGTCGCGCCCGTCGCGCCTGCGCGACGGCCTCGTTGTGGAACCGGCGGGCCAGCTGGGCGCGGTACCAGGCCGCCGAGAGCTGCCCGACGAGCTCGTCGCCACCGGGCGCCCGGCGCAGCTCCGCCAGCGCCTCGTCGTCGCCCAGCGCGGAGCGCAGCGTCGCGGACAGCTCGCTCTCGGCGCGCTCCCGGTCGGGCCCCATCCCCTCGAGCGCGAGCTCGGCGCCGGCCGTCGGCGCGGGCCCGGTGTCGTCCTCCAGGGCGGCGAACGCCGCGTCCGCGACGAGCACGGCCCCCGCCGGGTCGAGCAGCCCCGAGGAGGCCAGGTCGACGGCCGCGCCCGCGCGGCGCGCGAGCTGGGCCTGCAGGGCGATGCGCGACGCGACGACTTTGCGATGCAGCCGGTCGAGGCGCGACGCCGAGATCCAGGCGAGCCAGACCGCGACGGCCGCGACGACCAGGACGAGGAGCGCGAGCTCGGACCAGGTCATGCGTCCTCACCTCCCCCGGCGCGCCGGGTGCGCAGCCAGCCGACGGCGCTCTCCGTGCGCGACGGGGCCACCGGGGAGCCCAGCGCCTCCCCCGCGGCGAGCGCCATCTCGTAGACCGCGAGCACCTGCGCGGTCACCGCGGACCAGTCGAACCGGCGCACGAACGCCGTGGCGCGCTCGCGCCGTTCGCCGGTGCCCGCGGGGTCCGCCAGGGCCGCGAGGATCGCGCGCGCCAGGTCGTCGGGCTCACCGGTCCGGAAGAGGCGCCCCGCGGCGCCGTCGTCGAGCACCCGTCGGAACGCCCCGAGGTCGCTGGCGACGACGCCCGCGCCGGCGCTCATGGCCTCGACCAGCACGATGCCGAAGCTCTCGCCGCCCGTCTGCGGCGCCACGTACAGGTCCGCCGACGCGAGCAGCGACGCCTTGTCCTCGTCGCTCACGCCGCCGAGGAACTCGAACGACCCGGCGTGCGGGCCGAGGGCCTCGAGGGCCGCGTCCCGGCCGTCGTCGCCCTTGCCGGCCACGAGGAAACGCGCCCCCGGGACCTCCTCGAGCACCCGCGGCGCGGCCGCGGCGAGCACCTGGAGTCCCTTGCGCGGCTCGTCGAGCCGGCCGAGGAAGGCGATCGTCGGTCCCTCGGGGGTGCCGCGCCACCGGTCGGACGGCGCGGCGGCCGCGAAGGTGTCCACGTAGACGCCGTTGGGGATGACGACGGCGTCGCCGCCCACGTGGTCGACGAGGGTGCGGCGCGCGTCCTCGGAGACCGCGATCCGCGCCGCGATCTTCTCCAGCGACTGACGCAGCAGCGGGTACGCGACCTGCAGCGCCCGCGACCTCGTCTGGGACGTGTGGAAGGTGGCCACCACGGGCCCCTCGGCGGACCACAGGGCGAGCATGGACAGGCTGGGCACCATCGGCTCGTGCACGTGCACGACGTCGAAGCGCCCCGCCTCCAGCCAGCGCCGCACCCGGGCCGCGGTGCGGGGGCCGAACGTCAGGCGCGCCACCGAGCCGTTGTAGCGCACCGGCACCGCGCGGCCCGCGGACGTGACGACGTCGGGCACCGGGGTGTCGTCGTCGGCCGGCGCGAGCACGGAGACGTGGTGCCCGGCGTCCTGCAGCGCGCCGGCGAGGTCGCGCACGTGGAACTGCACGCCGCCCGGCGCGTCGAACGAGTACGGGCACACGATCCCGACGCGCAGCGGGCGCGACGGCGTCGCGGCGGCGAGGTCGGCGGGCGCGCTCATGCCTCGCCCGCCTCGGCCCGGGTGCGGGCGTACCGCTCGGCGTCGAGGTCGTCGACGAAGACGCGCTGGAGCATGTGCCAGTCCTGCGTGGACTCCTGCAGGGTGACGGCGACGGCGTCCACCCAGCCCTGCGTCATGCGCGCCACGCGCTCCTTGCGGTGCAGCCCGGACTCGTCGGGCACCGGGACCGGCGGGTAGAACCGGATCACGATGCCCCAGGCCGTGCCGGCGGCGCGGCGGCGCTCCCCCGTGAGCCGCTCGTAGGTGATCCCCACCGGGACGAGCGGGACCTTGGCCGCGAGCGCCAGCGCGGCGGGGCCGGCGGCCACGCGGGCGCGGTGCCCGCAGAGGTCGACCTCGACGCCGGACGACGTGAGGTCGCGGTCGGCGAGCAGCGGGATGATGGACCCGCCCCGCACCGCGCCGCGCACGAGGTTGCGGAAGACGTCGTGGTCGCCGAGCGGCAGCACCTCGATGCCGATCGAGCGGCGGAACTCGACGAACTCGACGAAGAGCTCCTCGGGCTTGAGCCGCTCCGCGACCGTGAGCACGGGCGCGATGTGCGGCGTCGCGTACGCGCCGGCGAGGTCCCAGTTGCCCAGGTGGGCCAGCGCGAGCGACACGCCCTGCCCGTCGGCGACCGGGCCGGCGAGGTTCTCGTAGCCGTCCACGCGCACGCGGGCGGTGACCTGTTCGGCGGTGGCCCCCTGCAGGGTGAACGCCTCGCGGAAGTACCGCATGTAGGAGCGCATGCCCGCCCGGGTGAGGCGGCGCAGCTCTGGACCGTCGAGGTCGGGGCGAACGCGCGCGTAGTTCGCCTCGAGCCGCCGCACCCCCTCGGTGCGACGCAGCCAGGTGAGGTCCGCGACGGCGGTGAACGCCGCGCGCAGGACCGGCTCGGGGATCTTCGGCGCGTGGCGCCAGGCGAACGTGTACAGGCGGGCGACGTCGAACCGCATCAGGCCTCCGGGTCGGGACGGTCGGTGGGGGCGTGCGGGACCGGCCCCGCCGGGGCGAGCTGCCGCCGCACGGTCGCCACGCGCTGCACCACGGTGACGAGGCTGGCGACGGCGAGGAGCGTCAGCGCGACCACGGTCACGATCAGCGGCAGCCCCACCTGGGTGAAGGCCACGGCCGCGAGCGCCACGACGAGCCGGTCGGTGCGCTCGGCGATGCCGACGGCCGCGGTCGCACCGACGCTCTCGGCCCGGGCGCGGGCGTACGGCACCACCGAGCCGAGCACGAGGCACGCGAGCGACGCCACGATGCCCCAGGTCGCGTACGGCAGGTCCGGGTGGAGCAGGAACCACAGCGTGATGCCCGCGAAGACGGCGCCGTCGGAGATCCGGTCGAGGGTCGAGTCGAGGAACGCCCCCCACGGCCCGGTGCGGCCCGACAGGCGGGCCATGACGCCGTCCATCGAGTCCGCGAGCGCGAACAGGCCGATGAGGACGCCGCCGAGCAGCACGTGCCCGGTGGGCAGCAGCGTGAGCGCGAGGGCCACGACGACCAGCGTGCCGGCGATCGTCACGGCGTCCGGCGACACCCCGAGCCTCAGGAGCAGCCGCGCGGGCGGGGTGAACAGCCGCTGCATCGTCGCTCGTAGGCCGCCGAGCATCAGCGCCCTCCGTCGTGCTCGGCGTCGGGACGGGGCCAGGCCGCGGCGAGCCGGGCGCGCGTGTCCGCCAGCAGCTCCGGGAGGGCCTTGGTCTGCCCGACGACGGGCAGGAAGTTCGCGTCGCCGAGCCAGCGCGGCACGACGTGCTGGTGGAGGTGCGCCGCGATGCCGGCGCCAGCGACCTCGCCCTGGTTCATGCCGATGTTGTACCCGGCCGGCGCGTAGACCGCGGTGAGCGTGCGGATCGCCGTCTGCGTCATCGTGGCCAGCTCGGCGGTCTCCGACGCCGTGAGGTCGACGTAGCCCGACACGTGCCGGTACGGCAGCACCATGAGGTGCCCGGAGTTGTACGGGTACAGGTTGAGCACCGCGTAGCACTCCGCCCCGCGGGCGACGACG